>JADYUE010000058.1 GCA_021531615.1 Fusobacterium varium
TTTTTTTGAAAAAAAGTAAAAAAGGTGTTAATACATTTAAGTACCAACACCAAAAATTATACACCCTATTATTAGCTAGAATAAAAACTATTTTAAAAAATAGAGAAAATAGAAAAGAAGATATTTTAAAAATAGGTAAAATAGAGATAAATGATATTTCACATACTGTAAGTATAAATGGGGAAAAAGTAGATTTAGCACCTAAAGAGTATGAAATTTTAATGTATATGATAAAAAATTCTAATATAGCTTTGAGAAGAGAGAAGATGCTTGTAGAGATATGGGGTTATGATTTTGAAGGAAGTGATAGAATTATAGATGTTCATATAAAGAATTTAAGGAAAAAGATAGGAGAGGAATATATAAAAACAGTTAGAAATATTGGATATAAATTTGAGATAGATTAAGAGTAAAAATATGAAAAAAATATTCTATAAGATTTTTTTAACACTAATAGTAATAACATATATTCCTTTGATTTTATTATATAGCTTTCATAGTTTTTATATGAAAAGATATATTGAAAATAGAAAAATTGCAGAATTAGATGAAGTAGTTCATACGATAAATGAAAAAAAAGTAACTCCACAAATAAAAAAAGAGTTAGAAAAAAATAAAAATATTAAACTAGAAATTATAGATGCAATTGAAGATAGACATAAGTTAGAACTATTTAAATATTTTAATGAAAAATTTTGGAAGATAGATTTAGAAAAGATGTCTTTAAATAGTGTAGAGATTAGATTTGGAAAATCAACAAATTTTTTAAATAAGATATATATGATAAAGAAAATAGGAGATAAAGAATATGTTGTAATCTCATCTTTAATGGTTATACCTGAAATAATTTATAAGATTATACTATCTTCTTATATTTATGTTACTCCTTTTTTATTAATCTTAATGTTGATTTTATCCTATTTTATTTCTAAAAAAATGTCTGTTCCAATAGAGATGCTTGAAGATATATCAACTAGAATGGTAAAATCAGATTTTTCAAAAAGTATTGGATTTAAAGGTGAGAATGAACTAGCAGTATTAGGAAAAAATATTACTTCTATTTCAATTAATCTAAAGAAAAATAATGATGAATTAAAGAAATTAAATGAGCAATTGAAATTTGAATTGGATAAAAACAAGAAACTTATGAAAAATGAAAAAGAGTTTATTAATTCAATAAGTCATGAACTAAAAACACCAATAGCAATAATTAATGGGTATATAGAAGTTTTACAAGATAAAATTATAGTAGATGAAAAAGAGATAGAAAAAATATATTCTGTTATGTATAAAGAGGGGTTATACTTAGATAAGATGATAAAGGATCTAAACTCTTGTTATAGCTATGAGCATGAGTTTTTTATAGTAAAAAAAGAGAAGTTTAATTTAAAAAAATTTTTACAAGAGATATTGAATAAGTATTTATTAGATATAGAAGAAAAAAATATAAAGCTAAAAGTAGATATAGAAGATGCAGAGTTAGAGGGAGATTTAAAAAAATTGGATGTAGTAGTAAATAACCTTTTAACAAATTCAATCACCTATACAGACTTTAGAGGGATAATAAATATTACTTTTAAAAATAATACTTTAATCATTGAAAATAGCTGTGAATACATCTCTAAGGAAAATATGGAGAAGATATTTAAACCTTTTTATAAATTAGATTTTTCTAGAAAAAGAAAATATGGAGGAACTGGTCTAGGGTTATCAATAGTAAAAAACATATTGGATCTTTTACAATATTCATATAAAGTGAGCTTTGATAAAGAAAGAGGTTTCTTTATCTTCCAAATAAATTTTAAATAATAAAAAAACACTTTCTATATTAAGTAGAGAGTGTTTTTTATTTAAAAGTTTTATATTTTATTTATCTGCTTTTTCTTTTTTTCTTTTCTCAATTTTATCATTTTTTTAACTCTATTATATCTTCTTATTTTGTAGTAAATTTGAGAAAAAGTAGAAACAAAAACTATTCCAACAGTTATAGCAGCAGTAATTAAAAGCGTTTCAATCCCTTTAGAAGCAGCCTCTTCAAGTTTATTTTCTACAAAATATGACATGGTAAAATATACACCACTTCCTGGAACTAAAGGAATAAGACTAGCAATTAAAGTAGAAGTTACAGGAGTTTTTAATATTCTTGCCATAATTTCTGAATAGATAGTAAGAGCCATAGATGCAAACATAAAAGAGGCTGGAATTGAGTATTCAGCATTTTTAAAGATAATGTAAACACCCCAACCTAATGCTCCACCTAATCCTGCAAAAAATAGTTTTTTTCCTTTTAAATTAAAAAGTATTCCAAAAGCAAATGTACTTCCAGCAGCCCATAACATCTCTAGCAACATCTATATTCCCCCTAATTTTAAAAGTATAAATAGAGCAAAACCTGTTCCAATAGCTAATGCAGCTCCAACTAAAAAAGCTTCAACAGCTCTTGACATGCCAGAGAGAAGATCTCCCGCTACTAAGTCTCTAATAGCATTAGTAAGAGCAATTCCTGGTACAAGAAGCATAATGGTTCCAATGATAGAATAGGAAACAGATGTTATGAAATTTATCTTATAAGCTAAATAAGCTGAGATAGTACAGATAAAACCACCTAAAGTATTAATAAAAAAACTATTAGATTGTAATTTAGCTGCAAAATCTGAGATTATAAATATAAGTCCACCACCAATAGAAGCAGATATAGCATCATGGAAATCACCTTTGAATAGTAGTGCAAAGGAAGCAGCACCAAGACAGTAGGCTAAAAAATACATAAATTTACTATAAGGAATTTCTTTATCTATTTTTACAGCTTCTTGCGTAAATTCTTCTAATGTGTATTTTTTTATATCCCTCACCAATTGATTTATACAATGAACTTTATTTAAGTTGGTAGATCTATTTGGAACACGTTCAACAGAACAAAATAACTCTCCTTTAGAATTTCTTACAGAAGTAATAATACAAGTAATAGAAACAAAGCATTGGGCATTAAGACCATAATGTTTGCAAATTCTATTTATAATATCTTCTACTCTGTAAGTTTCAGCACCACTTTGAAGTGCCATTTTTCCTACCATATTAGCCATAATAAGAATTCTGTTTTCATTCATAAAATCCTCCCCAAAATGAAAAAATTATTTAAACATTTCAAGAACTTCAGCTGAATACTGTCCATCAGCATCGTGGGCAATTAAAGGTGGAAGTATTCTTAAACCAGGTTTACCATATTTAATTCCCTCTACAAGAAGTATTTTTCCTTCTTTATTTATTTTAGTGTGGCAAAATTGAATTTTTTTAGGTTCAATATCATATTTTTTCATGTTTTCAATTATATCCATAAATCTATCAACTCTATGTACTAAAGCAAAATGCCCTTTATCCTTCAAAAGATTAGATGCAGTTTGAATAATCTCTTCTAAAGTAATAGAGATCTCATGTCTAGCAAGGGTAAGTTGAGTAAGATCGTTAAGTTGTTTTTCATTACCATCAAATTTAAAGAAAGGTGGATTAGAAATAACCATATCAATAGAGTTATTTCTAAAATATTTTCTCCAATTTTTCATATCATCATTTATAATAGAGATTTGATCTTCTAAATTATTTAGTTGAACATTTCTTTTAGCTAGATCACTAGAGATTTCTTGAATCTCAATTCCTGTTATTTGAGCTTTTGTTTTTTTAGAAAGAAAAAGAGGGATCACTCCATTTCCAGTTCCTAAGTCTACAATTTTATTTGTATATTTAGTTATAGATGCAAATTCTGAAACTAAAAGTGAATCAAGTGAAAAAGCAAAATGATCAACTCTCTGTATTATTTTCATATCTTTATTTAAAAGATTAACTACTGTTTCTAATTCATTTAATATCATATATAATTACCTCCAATAGAATTATATCAATTTATTATAGAAAAATAAATATAATTTAAGAAAAACTATTTAAAAATAGCTATTGAATAAAAGTTGATCATAAAATAAAAAAACATAATTGAAAAAATAAAAAATATATATGGAAAAATATTGAAAAAATTTAGAAAAAGATAAAAGAGGAGAAATAATTAAAATTAGAGAAAAGTGGTCAAATCAAAAAATGATTATTGATTACTTTTTACTAACAAAATGATTAAAATTAAACAAAAAATATATAAACTCTTTCATAGTACTTGACTTTAATTAAAAATATTGGTATAACTTATATTGAGATACAATTGACAGGTTGTATGTTTTTAAAAAAAGCAATAAATACGTATAAAAATTAAAAATACGATTTTTGAACGGCTAAAAACAAAAAATAAGTAGTTAATTTTTTGACAAAAAAGTGCTATAATTATTATAGGAATAATGTATTACAAAGTTCTAATATTTTTTAGCAATTATTTTTTTAATAGCAAAAAATATTAGAAAGTAATATTGGGGTATCCAAAAAGATTTTATTTGTAGTAAAATATTTTTTTAGCAAATAAAATTATAGTAATTCATGTCAAAAAAGAGTATCGAAAAAAGATATTCAAAAAGTTATTAGAGGATTTTCAAAGAGGGAGTTTAGTGTTTATAAAGTTGTAAGCATAAGTTTCAAGAATAAAAGTGAATCCTAAAAAATAGACACACGTCTTAAAAGGTCAAGAAAAATAAAAAAAGTTAACAATAACTAGTAGGAGGATTAAGATAATGGAATTTAATATACCTAAGACACATGAACTTTTCAGACAAATGATAAGAGAATTTGCTGAAAATGAGGTAAAACCTTTAGCTGCTGAAGTAGACGAAGAAGAAAGATTCCCAGTAGAAACTGTTAAAAAAATGGCTGAAATTGGGTTAATGGGAATTCCTATTCCAAAAGAATATGGAGGAGCAGGTGGAGACAACGTAATGTATGCTATGGCTGTAGAAGAACTTTCTAGAGTTTGTGCAACTACAGGAGTTATTGTTTCTGCACATACTTCACTAGGAACTTGGCCAATACTTAAATTTGGTACTGAAGCTCAAAAACAAAAATATATTCCAAAATTAGCAAGTGGAGAATGGATTGGAGCATTTGGATTAACTGAACCAAACGCAGGTACAGATGCTGCTGGACAACAAACTACTGCTGTTTTAGATGAAGCAACTAACGAATGGATAATTAATGGATCAAAAATATTCATAACAAATGCTGGATATGCAGATGTATATGTAATATTTGCAATGACTGATAAATCAAAAGGATTAAAAGGAATTTCATCTTTCATAATTGAAGCTGGAACTCCAGGATTTACTATTGGTAAAAAAGAAAAGAAACTTGGAATTAAAGGTTCTTCAACTTGTGAATTAATATTTGAAAACGTAAGACTTCCAAAAGAAAACCTATTAGGAGAATTAGGAAAAGGATTTAAAATTGCTATGATGACTCTTGACGGAGGAAGAATAGGAATCGCTTCTCAAGCATTAGGAATTGCTCAAGGTGCTTTAGATGAAACTGTAAACTATGTAAAAGAAAGAAAACAATTTGGAAGAGCTATTGCTAAATTCCAAAACACTCAATTCCAATTAGCTGACTTAGAAGTAAAAGTAGAAGCAGCTAGACTTCTAGTTTACAAAGCAGCATGGAGAGAAAGCAACAACCTTCCTTATACTGTAGATGCAGCTAGAGCAAAACTATTTGCAGCTGAAACAGCTATGGAAGTAACAACTAAAGCTGTTCAACTACACGGAGGATATGGATACACTAGAGAATATCCAGTAGAAAGAATGATGAGAGATGCTAAGATCACTGAAATCTATGAAGGAACTTCAGAAGTTCAAAGAATGGTAATAGCAGGAAATCTTTTAAAATAATTTAAAATAATAACTAATAGCGAAAAATTGAGTATATGAATTAATATATGGAGGATGGAAGATGAAAATAGTAGTTTGTATAAAACAAGTTCCAGATACAACTGAGATAAAATTAGATCCAGTAAAAGGAACACTAATCAGAGATGGAGTTCCTAGTATCATGAACCCAGATGATAAAGCTGGATTAGAAGAAGCTTTAAGATTAAAAGATCAATATGGAGCTCATGTAACAGTTATCACAATGGGACCACCTCAAGCAGAAGCAATCTTAAGAGAAGCTTATGCAATGGGTGTAGACAGAGCTATTCTTTTAACAGATAGAAAATTTGGAGGAGCAGATACTCTAGCTACTTCTAATACAATCGCAGCAGCTTTAAGAAATATAGAAGCTGACTTAATCATCGCTGGAAGACAAGCAATTGACGGAGATACTGCACAAGTAGGTCCACAAATAGCTGAACACTTAGGATTACCTCAAGTATCTTATGTAAAAAATATGCAATATAATAAAGAAGATAATTCATTAACAATTGAAAGAGCTGTAGAAGATGGATATTATCTAGTAAATGTTCAACTTCCTGCTTTAATCACTGTACTTTCAGAAGCTAACCAACCTAGATACATGAGAGTTAAAGGAATTGTAGAAGCTTTTGATAAACCAGTTGAAACTTGGAACTTTGACAGTATCACAGTTGATCCAGCAGTTATTGGACTTGCAGGATCACCTACAAAAGTTAAAAAATCATTTACTAAAGGAGCTAAACAAGCTGGTAAAGTATTTGATGATCTTGATACAAAAGCAGCAGTTAATTTAATTATAGAAAAATTAAAAGAAAAATTTGTTATTTAACAAATGAACCTTAAGACAAAGGAGATAAGATAATGAATTTAAATGATTATAAAGGAATATTAGTATTTGCAGAACAAAGAGATGGGGTAGTTCAAAACGTAGGTTTAGAACTAATCGGAAAAGCTAAAGAATTAGCAGCTAAATTAGATGTACCAGTAACAGCAGCTTTAATAGGATATAATGTTGAAGGATTAGCTAAAACTCTTGTTGAATATGGAGCTGACAAAGTAATAGTTGTAGATCAAGCTAGATTAGAAAACTATGATACTGAAGCTTATGCACAAGTATTTAAAGCTATAATAGATGCTAAAAAACCTGAAATAGTTCTTTTCGGAGCAACTACTTTAGGAAGAGACCTAGCACCAAGAGTATCTTCAAGAATGAAAACTGGACTTACAGCTGACTGTACAAAACTTGAAATTTCTGAAGAAACTAAAGGACTAGAAATGACAAGACCTGCATTTGGAGGAAACTTAATGGCAACAATCGTTTGTCCAGACCACAGACCTCAAATGTCAACAGTAAGACCTGGAGTTATGCAAAAAGCTCCTAGAGAAGAAGGAAGAGTAGGAGAAATCGAAAAATTCCCTGTAACTCTAGATACTTCTAAAATGAAAGTAAAAATTGTTAAAGTAGTTAAAGAAACTGCTAACAAAGTAGATATTTCTGAAGCTAAAATACTAGTTTCTGGAGGAAGAGGAATTGGTTCTGCTGAAAACTTCGCAGCTCTAGAATCAGTAGCAAAAGAAATTGGAGCAACAGTTTCAGCTTCAAGAGCAGCAGTAGACGCTGGATACATTGATCACGACAGACAAGTTGGACAAACTGGTAAAACAGTTAGACCTGATATCTACTTCGCATGTGGAATTTCAGGAGCTATCCAACACGTTGCAGGTATGGAAGAATCTGAATATATCGTAGCTATCAACAAAGATAAAGATGCCCCTATATTTGATGTTGCAGACCTAGGAATCGTAGGAGATGCTAATAAAATAGCTCCATTACTAGCTGAAGAATTAAAAAAAGCAAAAGCTGGAAAATAAGATAAATTTAAAATTAAATAAATTATAAAATATAAGGTTGGTTGATATTTTTATTGACCAACCTTTTTTTATATATTATAATAGTGAACGGAGATTTTATATAAGACAAGCGCCAGAACTTTATTTTTAATAAAGTTGACGAGGACTGAGATATTCGAAAATTCGGCGGGTTTCTCAGAGGTGGTTACAACCGTTGCTAGTAAAGATAGAAGGTGACTTCTATTACAAAGGAGCAACTGTAACAAATCTCCTATGAACATTTAAAATTAAATATAAATAGGAGGAATACATATGTGTGGAATAATAGGATATGTAGGTAATGATCAACAAGCAGTAGAGGTAATCTTGGATGGGTTAAGTAAACTTGAATATAGAGGTTATGACTCTGCTGGGTTAGCAGTTGTAGAAGAGGGAAGAATCTTTGTAGATAAGAAAAGTGGTAAATTATCTAATTTAAAAGAGTCTTTAAAGGAGAAGGTACATCTTGCTAATGTAGGAATAGGACACACTAGATGGGCAACACATGGAGTTCCAAGTGATATTAATTCACATCCTCATTGTAGTTGTGATGGAAAGGTAGCAATAGTTCACAATGGAATTATTGAAAACTATTCAGCTTTAAAATCAGAACTTATTGGGAAAGGGTATAAATTTATATCGGATACTGATAGTGAAGTGGTAGCTCAACTTTTTTCATATTTTTATAATGGAGATCTATTAGAAACTTTGAAAAAAGTTACAGAGAGATTAAGAGGAAGTTATGCTTTAGGAATAATTCATGAAGCAGAACCTGAAAAAATAGTGTGTGCAAGAAAAGAGAGTCCATTGATTATAGGGGTAGGTAAAAATAGTAATTTTATTGCCTCAGATGTTCCAGCAATCTTAAAATATACTAGAGATGTTATTTTTCTTGAAAATGATGAAATAGCAATCTTAGAAAGAGAAAAAGTTAGAGTTTATGATAAAAATCTAAATTCAATTGAAAAAAGTATAAATAAAATTCAATGGGACATGGAACAAGCTAGTAAAAATGGATATCCACACTTTATGTTAAAAGAGATAGAGGAGCAACCTGAAGTGGTAAATAAGACTCTAGAATTTTATACAAAAGAGGATGGTAAAGAGAAACTTACAGATCTTTTTGAGAAGATAGATTTTAGTAAGGTTCAAGAGATAGATATAATAGCATGTGGAACAGCCTATTATGCAGGATTACAAGGAGCTAATTATTTAAAAAAAATAGCTAATTTTAAATCAAATGTAGAGATAGCTTCTGAATATAGATATAGTGATCCAATTATTGATGAAAGAAATGTAGTTGTTTTTGTAAGTCAATCAGGAGAAACATTAGACACTTTAATGGCATTAAGATTGGCAAAGTCTAAGGGAGCAAAGACAATAGCTATAACTAATGTAGTGGGATCAACTATATCAAGAGAAGCAGATGTTGTAATTTATACATTAGCTGGACCAGAGATTTCAGTAGCTTCAACAAAGGCTTATACTGCACAAGTTATAACTTTTTATCTGTTATCGTTAGAGATATCATTAAAACTTAATAGAATAACAGAGGACAAATATAAAAATTATATATTGAAAGCATACAGTTTAAATGGTAAAATAAAAGAAATTTTTAATTCAAAAGAAAAAATAAAAGGGATAGCTGAAACTATAAAAGATAAAAAGAATGGTTTTTATATAGGAAGAGGTATTGATGAAAAAGTAGCAAGAGAGGGATCTCTAAAAATGAAAGAGATAACTTATATTCATACTGAAGCTTTCCCTGCTGGAGAGTTAAAACATGGAACAATTGCTTTAATAGAAAATGGGACAATGGTAGTTGTAGTGGCTACTCAAGAGGATATGATAGAAAAAGTTGTATCTAACATAAAAGAGTTAAAAGCAAGAGGGGCATATATTATTTCTATAACTAAAAATAGCTATAAGGATATAATAGAAGTATCTGATAAGGTATTATATATTAGTGATATTGATGATATTTTAGCTCCAGTTTTAGCAGTGATTCCAGCTCAATTATTTGCATACTATACAGCAGTAGCAAAAGGTTTAGATGTGGATAAACCTAGAAACTTAGCAAAATCAGTTACTGTTGAATAATTATATTAAATAGGGGTGATTTTTTTGAATATTGTAGTTGAAAGAGTTGAACAACTAAGAACTTTGATGAGAGAGAGAAATATAGATATATATTTAATTCCATCATCTGACTATCATCAAAGTGAGTATGTGGGAGAATACTTTAAATCAAGAGAGTTTATCTCAGGATTTACAGGATCAGCAGGAACAGTTGTAGTAACAAAGGATAAAGCTGGACTATGGACAGATGGAAGATATTTTATACAAGCTGAAAAGCAACTACAAGGTAGTGGAATAACTCTTTTTAAGATGGGAGAAGAGGGAGTTCCAACATATTCAGAATATATTAATCAAAATTTAAAAGATGGAGAAACTTTAGGTTTTGATGGTAAAGTTATATCTGGGAAAACTATATTTGATCTGAAAAATGAGTTTGAAAATAAAAATATAATGTTAGAAGATAAATATGATTTGGTAGGAGAAATCTGGAAGGATAGACCATCTTTACCAATAACAGAAGTTTTTATATTAGATGAAAAATATGCTGGAGAAAGCTTTGAAAGTAAACTAAATAAATTGAGAGAAAAAATGGAAGTTTTAAAGGCAGATAAACATGTTTTAACTTCTTTAGATGATATAGCTTGGTTATTTAATATAAGAGGAAGAGATATTAAAAATAATCCAGTTACATTGGCATATTCAATTATTTCAAAAGATAAAGTTACTCTTTATATAGATGGTAAAAAAGTAAATAATGAAGTAAGAGAATATTTAGAAAAAAATGGTGTTGAGATAAAAGGGTACTTTGAAGTATATGAAGATGTAAAAGATAGTGAAAATGAGATAGTACTTTTAGATAATAATAAAGTAAATTATTTAATTTGTAATAGTATAAAAGGAAGTATTTTAAATAGAAATAATCCAACAACATTAATGAAAGCTTGTAAAAATCCAGTAGAGTTAGAAAATTTAAGAAATTCTCACTTAAAAGATGGAGTAGCAGTAACTAAATTTATGTATTGGTTAAAAACTAATATTGGAAAACTTGAAATGAGTGAAATAAGTGTAAGTGATAAAATAGAAGAGTACAGAAAAGAACAAAAGCTATATATAGAGCCTAGTTTTAATACTATATCTGCTTATGAAGCAAATGCTGCTATGATGCATTATAGTGCAAATGAAAAATCAAATAGTAAATTGTATCCAAGAAATCTATTGCTTATAGATTCAGGAGCTCAATATTTAGATGGAACAACAGATATAACTAGAACATTTGTTTTGGGAGAGTGTCCAGAAGAGATAAAAGAGCACTTTACTTTAGTTCTAAAAGGTATGATATCACTTTCTAAAGTAAAATTCTTATATGGAGCTAGAGGAACTAACTTAGATATTTTAGCTAGAAGACCTGTATGGGAAAGAGGAATAGATTATAAATGTGGAACTGGACATGGAGTAGGATTCTTATTAAATGTACATGAAGGACCACAAGGAATAAGATTCCAAACTAATCCTCAAATTTTAGAAGAGGGAATGACAGTTACAAATGAGCCTGGTGTATATATAGAAGGTTCTCATGGAATTAGATTGGAAAATGAATTAATAGTTAAAAAAGCTGAGAAAACAGTTTTTGGACAATTTATGGAGTTTGAAACAATGACTTATGCTCCACTTGATTTAGATGGTGTTATTCCAGAAATGTTAGAAAAAGATGAGAGAGAGTTCTTGAACAGTTATCATAAAATGGTATTTGATAAAGTATCTCCATATTTAACAGCTGAAGAAAAAGAGTGGCTAAAAGAGTATACTAGAGAGATTTAAGATTCAAATTAAACTACACCTTGTATTAATATGAGGTGTAGTTTTTACATTAAACTATAATTTATCTAACTTAGCTCAGTTATCTAGCACATCGCTAGGTTTACAGCAAAGTTCCTTTGTATTTATGCTAATTAATCAATTTTAGTTATCTCTATTTTTTTAAATATCAGCTAAATTCCATGTCAAAGAATAAAGAGAGAGTAACACTCATCTGACTAAAATTC
>JADYUE010000059.1 GCA_021531615.1 Fusobacterium varium
TTTTTTTGAAAAAAAGTAAAAAAGGTGTTAATACATTTAAGTACCAACACCAAAAATTATACACCCGGAGTTATCAATGTTCTTTTAAATCTAATTTTAGTTATTGTTTTTAATTTGAGTGTTGCTGGAGTTGCTATTGCTACTATTACAGCTGAAACTATCTCTGCTTTCTTAATATTGAGAATTTTAAATAATACTCCTGGAATGTTGAGATTAAAATGGAAACTTGTAAAAATACATAAGAATCGTCTTTTAGAAATTGTAAAAATTGGGCTTCCTGCTGGAATACAAGGAATACTTTTTAATATTTCAAATGTTTTAATTCAATCTTCAGTAAATTCCTTTGGTCCTCTAGTTATTGCAGCAAATACAGCCTCTGTTGCTATTGAAGGATTTGTTAATACATCTTTAAATGCTCTTTATCAAACAGCTTTAAACTTTACAAGTCAAAACTACGGTGCTAAAAAATTTGCTAGAATAGATAAGATTCTTACTCTTTCTTTGATTTTATCATTTATTTGTGGAGCATTTTTCGGATTTGGAGCTTATATCTTTGGAACTCCTCTTTTAAGCATTTGGATTACTAATAAAGAAGCTATCTCCTATGGTTTAATTAGATTAGGTGTAGTTGGTATAAGTTACTCTCTATGTGGTTTGATGGATGCCTTTGTTGGAGCTTTACGTGGACTTGGTCTTTCAATAATGCCAACTGTAATTACTCTATTTGGAGCTTGTTTATTCCGTATTTTATGGGTATTTACTATCTTTGAAAACAACCATACTCTATTCACTTTATATATGTCTTATCCTATATCTTGGATATTGACATCAGGAGCTTTAGGATTGTATTATTTATATGTAAGAAAGAGACTTTTTAAAAATTATTTAAGTATTTAACAAAAAAAGGTTATTGCATTTTAAATACTTGCAATAACCTTTTTTCTAAATTCCACTATTTCTTGTATAAAATTTACCTAAATTTTTTGTTCCATCTTCTCCATTTACCATTATTTTTACTCTATTAAATTTACCTGTTTCAGTTAAACTATTAACTATAGAGTAAATAGTCATTAAACTTTTTTGAGTATTATTATCTAACTCTTTTATCTGTGAGCTAAAATCTAAATAGATCGTCTTATCATTAAAGTATACATTATATAAAGTAATATCTTCACTTTTTATATATTTTTCTCCTCTTAATACTTCAATAATCTTCTCTGTTAGTTTAATTGCTCTATCCTTTGTACTTTGAGCTAAATCTATCTCTGCCTCTCTTTTTTCAAGAGTTGTCAATTTAGAATTTGGAACATATATTGTAACTTTTTCTTTCTCTCTATTTTCTACTGATTTTTGATTATTTTCTATAGTTATAACTTCACTCTCTGTTGCATATGTAAAATACATTATCCCTGAACCTATAATAAATGCCCAGCAAACTATAAAAAAGATTAAAGTTTTTCTTTTCAATATTACACCTCATTATTAATAAAAATAATCTCTTACTTGTTTAGCTATCTCTTGAGCCATTCTCTTTTGATATGTTGGACTTGTAATTTTTTTCAAATCCCCTTGGTTACTAATAAATCCTACCTCTATCAATACCCCTGGTCCGTTAAATCCTCTTAATACTGCAAAGTTAGCTCCATGAATTCCTCTATTTCTTAAACCAATAGCTGCTGCTAAAGCATTATTAGTTTTTCTTGCAAATCCAATAGATTTCTCTTGGTTTTTTTTATAAGCTAACTCTCCCATAATTTGAGCTATAGAGTTACTTTTATCTCCATATTTATCTCCGAAACTGTTTTCAAAAGCTGCTATTCTCTCAGCATATGGAGAAGATTTTTTTGAAAAATAAAATACTTCTACTCCATTTTGTTTACTTGAAACTGCTGAGTTAGCATGGATACTAATAAACATATTAGCCTTAGCTCTATTGGCTATTCTTGGACGTTCTGACAACTTAATAAATCTGTCACTATCTCTAGTCATTATCACATTAAAGTCTTTTTTTAGCTCATCCCTTAAATATCTACTTACTGCTAAAACAACTGTTTTTTCATAATACTTTTTAAATCCAATTGCTCCTGGATCTTTTCCTCCATGTCCAGCATCTATGGCAATAGTAAACTGCTTTCTAGTTGAACTGTCACTAAAAGTAACTACAAAATCATTTCCTTTAAGAGCTCCTTTATAGCTAATATTTTTATTTAGTTTAATAAAAAAACCTACAGAGCCACCATAATTTACTACTTGTAAACTTTCCACATATTTATTTTTAAAACTTTTTTCATTTATTTTAGTATCTAATTTGCTTCCAGGAAATTCAAGAAAAATCAGTTTATTATATTCATCATAATTCATTGTATAATTTGGTTTTGTACTTCCTGAAAAATCAACAGTTAAATTTGCCCCACTCATCTTTACATTTCTAATATTTCCAGCAAAAGAAAAAATTGTCAATAATAGAAATGTTACTACCGTTATAATCTTTCTCATATCTTTCTCCACTACTCTGTATTAATGAAAAAACGACAATTAATATTGTCGTTTTATTTCATAAGGCTATAAAACTCTTGAGATTGCACTTTTAACAAATGTTACTTTTATGCCTTTATCTACTTTAACATCTACTTCTTCTTCTCTAACTGCAACTATTGTTCCTTTTATTCCTCCAATAGTTACTATGTTAACTCCCTCTTTTAATGAGTCTAACATCTCTTTTTGTTTTTTAGCTTTTTTCTTGTTTGGAAGAATCATAAATAGGTATATAATTAATCCCCAAACAACTAGCATTATCCAAGTTCCATATTTAGCTAATATTTCGTTCATTTTAACCCCCTCACAAAAATTCTTGCTAACATTGTATCACATAACACCTGTTTTTTCAATTCTTAATAAAAGCTTATTTAAAAAATGCTTTTATTTTATCTTTTATACTTTTATGCTTCTTATAATTTTTATCTTTTAAGCTCTCTTCAAACTTTCTAAGTAGTTCTTTTTGATCTTCACTTAAATCAGTAGGAGTTTCCACAACTACTTGTACCAACTGATCTCCTGTCATAGATCCTCTTAGAGATTTTATTCCCTCTCCTTTAAGTTTAAAGAATTTTCCTGTTTGAGTTCCTGCTGGTATTTTTATATTTTTCTTACCATTTAAAGTTGGGATCTCTACCTCTCCACCTAGAGCTGCTGTTGTAAATGTAATAGGGATTTCACAAAGAATATCGTCTCCTCTTCTTTCAAAAAGTTCGTGAGGTTTTACCCTAATAACAACATATAAATCTCCATTTGGTCCACCAGTTTCACTAGCTTCTCCCATTCCACTTATTCTTAATTTTTGTCCATCATCTATACCTGCTGGTATTTTTATTTTTTGTTCAACAGTTTCTTTTACAATTCCTGTTCCATAACATTTTTTACATTTCTTCTCTGGAATTTCACCTTTACCATGACACTCATCACACTCTGCATAGCTTTCGAAGTTTCCAAGAATTGTTCTTTGAACAGTTTTTATTCTACCTGAACCATTACATTTAGGACATTTTTTCATAGCACTTCCTGGCTCTGCTCCAGTTCCATTACAAGTACCACATTTTCCATTTCTCTTATATTTTATAGTTTTTTCTATTCCTTTAGCTGCTTCTTCTAAAGTGATCTCAACTTGATATCTTAGATCTGCTCCTGGCTCAACATAGCTTCTTCTTCCACTACCACCAAAGCCACTAAATCCTCCAAAGCCTCCAGCTCCTCCACCAAAGAATGAACTGAAGATATCTTCAAAGCCACTAGCATCTCCTCCGAAGCCTCCACCAAAGCCTCCTGGTCCACCTTGTTCAAATGCTGCATGACCGAATCTATCATATTGTGCTCTTTTTTCTTTATCTGATATCACCTGATATGCTTCATTTACTTCTTTAAATTTTTCTTCTGCTTCTTTTTTCTCTTTTTCACTTGCATTGCTGAATTTATCAGGATGATATTTCATGGCAGCTTTTCTATATGCTTTTTTTATCTCTGCGTCTGAAGCATCTTTTGCTACTCCCAATACTTCATAATAATCTCTTTTTGCCATTTAATATTTCCTCCATAATTAATATCTAGAACATTATATCATAAAATTTCATTTAATTAATACTATTTTTATCTATTAAATTAAAAAATTGTAATATTTAATTCTCTAGTATATTGTCCACCTTTTTCCAATTTTTCTATTCCAACTTTTTCAGTTAATTCTCCAGAAGCATTGTCATAATCTGAAATTCCATTCCATGGTTCAAAGCAAACATAATCTGCTCCTGGTACATTCCAAAATGCTATATATTTAAATCCATCATATTCAAATTTTACTCCTGAACTATTTTTACTATTTCTTAGCCAAACTACTTTAGAATTTGGATTTTCTATAATTGCAGCATCATTTATAAATCTATCTCTTTCTAAATTAATTCTATTTCCTTCAAAGAATTTGATTTTATCTTTAGAAGAGATTAATGCTCCATTAAGTCCAAAAATTTCTCCATCTTCCTCTTTTTCAAACTCTATATAGTAATCTGTAACTTTTACATTTTCATCTGTTGGTGCATTAAATGCAGGGTGTGCTCCTAAAGAGAAATACATATCTCCATCAGTTAAATTTTCAACTCTGTACTCAATTTTTACTGTTTTTTCTTCTATTATATATTTCATAAAGAATTTAAAATCAAAAGGATAAATCTTTCTTGTTTCTTCACTTGATTCAAAAACAAAATCTAAGAAATTTTCTCCTTGACTTGATAATTTAAACTCATTATCTCTAGCAAATCCATGTTTTGTTTTTATATTATACTCTTTTCCATTGTAAAAATATCTATCTTCTTTTATTGCTCCTACAAAAGGAAATAATACTGGTGAACTTTTTGCCCAAAATTTAGGATCTTTTTGCCAAACATACTCTTGTCCGGTTACTAAATCTTTTATTCCTGTTAGTTCTGCTCCCTTACTTTCTACTCTTACTTCTATTGTATTGTTTTTTAATTTAAATTCCATCTTTCCTCTCCTTAATATCTGTTTTTTCTAAATTTAGCAGAAACTCTTTTTTTAAAAGACCTCCACCATAACCTACAAGTTTTTTATTTTTTCCTATTACTCTATGACAAGGTATTATAATAGATATTGGATTTTTATTATTAGCCCCTCCCACAGCTCTTACCGCTTTAGGATTTCCAATAGCTATCGCCTGTTCTTGGTAACTTCTAGTTTCACCATAAGGTATTTCTACTAATGCTTTCCATGCCTTTTTTTGAAATTCTGTTCCTGTCCTTATATCTAGTTTTATATTAAATTCTCTTCTTTTTCCCAAAAAGTACTCTTTTAATTGCTGAATACATCTCTTTACTTCATCAGATTCAATAGCTTCATCTATTTTTTCCACAAAGTTAATAGAACTTATTCCATCTTCCTCTTCAACAATTTCAAGAATTCCAAAATCTTTTACTTCTAAATACCCTTTTCCCTTCATTATTTCTCCTATAATAATTAGAGGGAATAGAGTAACATTACCCTATTCCCTCTATGGTATTTTCCTTTTATAGGAAGTTATTTAATTATTTCTGATTAGTCAACAACTTCTGCTTCAGCTACATCATCATCTGCTTTTTTCTCTGCACCTTGTGCTCCTTGTTGAGCTTGTGCTTTAGCTTGAGCTTCTTTATAGATCTCTTCAGCAAATTTATGAGCAACTTGAGATAATTTTTCCATAGCTTTTTCTATAGCTTCTTTATCTTCTCCATCTTTTACTTTTTTAAGTTCTTCAACTGCTGCTTCAATATCTTTTTTCTCTTGTTCAGAAGCTTTATCTCCATAATCTTTTAGAGATTTTTCAGTAGAAGAGATTAGCATATCTGCTTTATTTCTTGTTTCTACTAATTCTTTGAATTTTCTATCTTCAGCTTCATTTGCTTCAGCTTCTTTTGTCATTCTTTCAATATCTTCTTTAGATAGGTTAGTTGATCCAGAAATAGTTACTGTATTTTCTTTTCCTGTTCCTAAGTCTTTAGCTGATACGTGTACAATTCCGTTAGCATCAATATCAAATGTTACTTCGATTTGAGGTACACCTCTTGGAGCTGCTGGGATTCCTTCTAGGTTAAATTCTCCTAGTTTGTGGTTGTCAGCTGCTTTAGCTCTTTCTCCTTGTAGTACGTTGATTGTAACTGCTGGTTGGTTATCTACTGCTGTAGAGTAAATTTGAGATTTTTTAACTGGAATAGTAGTATTTTTCTCAATCATTTTTGTAAATACTCCACCTAGAGTTTCAATTCCTAAAGATAATGGAGTTACGTCTAGTAATAGAACGTCTTTTACGTCTCCCATTAATACTCCACCTTGAATAGCTGCTCCTGCTGCAACAACTTCATCTGGGTTGATTCCTTTATTAGGTTTTTTACCGAAGAATGATTCTACCCATTCTTGAACTGCTGGGATTCTTGTAGATCCTCCAACTAATAATACTTCATCTATTTCTGATGGATTTAAGTCAGCATCATTAAGAGCTGTTTTTGTAGGTCCTTGAGTTGCTTCAACAAGGTGTCTTGTTAAATCATTGAATTTAGCTCTTGTTAATTTCATTTCTAAGTGTTTAGGTCCTGTAGCATCCATTGTAATGAATGGTAAAGAGATTGAAGTTTCCATCATTGAAGATAGTTCTTTTTTAGCTTTTTCTGCTGCATCTTTAAGTCTTTGGTATGCCATTTTATCATTTGATAGGTCAATTCCAGTTTCTTTTTTAAATTCAGATGTTAACCAGTTGATAACTTCATTATCGAAGTCGTCTCCTCCTAGGTGGTTGTTTCCTGCTGTAGATATAACTTCGATTACTCCATCAGCTATTTCAAGAACTGATACGTCAAATGTTCCTCCTCCAAGGTCGAACACTAGAACTTTTTCTTCTTTTTTCTTTTCTAGTCCATATGCTAGAGCTGCTGCTGTAGGTTCGTTAATAATTCTTTTTACATCTAGTCCAGCAATGATTCCAGCGTCTTTAGTTGCTTGTCTTTGAGAGTCTGTAAAGTAAGCTGGTACAGTGATTACTGCTTCTTTAACTTCTTCTCCTAAGTAAGCTTCAGCATCTTTCTTTAATTTTTTTAATGTCATAGCAGAAATTTCTTGTGGAGTATATTTTTTTCCAAAAATTTCTACTTTATAGTCAGTTCCCATATGAGTTTTGATTGAACTTACTGTTGATAGTGGGTTTGTAATTGCTTGTCTTTTTGCAATCTCTCCAACTATGATTTCTCCATTTTCTTTGATATTTACTACTGATGGAGTTGTTCTAGCTCCTTCAGAGTTAGGGATTATTGTTACGCTTCCCCCTTCCATTATTGCCACACATGAGTTTGTTGTTCCTAAGTCAATACCGATTATTTTACTCATTCTAATTACCTCCTAAAAAACTCTATATATTAAAATTTTCAGTTTTTACTAAATTAATTTATTATCCTCTTTTACAAACTTTTACCATTGAAGGTCTAATTACTTTTCCCTTCATTGTATATCCTTTTTGAAGTTCTAAAACTATCTCATCATCTTGATATTCTGGATTGTCTTCAACCATTACAGCATGATGGAACATTGGATCATATTTACCTTCAGCTTTTATAGCTTCAACTCCTTCAGATTCCATAATACCTTTTAGTTGAGTTAGTATCATATCAACGCCTTTTACTAATCCATCAAAATCTTTAGTTTCTGATGATGCTGTTATAGCTCTTTCTAAGTTATCTACACCATCTAATAATTTAGTTATTATCTTTTCTGATGCAAATTTTCTTAATTCTTCTAACTCTTTTTCTTTTCTCTTAGTGAAGTTTTGGAAATCAGCTTGTTTTCTTAAATAAGATTGTTTCCAATCTTCAACTTCTGCTTGAAGCTTTCCAATTTCCTCTTCATAGTTTTTATCTGCTTCGCAACAACATTTTTCTTCTGATTCTTTATTTTCACAGTTGCATGTACAATTTTCTTCTCTATCTATATTTTCTTCTAATATTTCTTTTTCCTCTTTTAAATCTTTATCTGTCATCTGATTCGTCCTTTCTCTCTATTTGATTAATTACTTTATTTACCTCTTGTGTTATATACTTAATGAATCCCATAGTTTTTGAATAAGCCATTCTCTTAGGTCCTATAACCCCTAAAATTCCTTTTGAAGTCCCTGCTTTATATATTGAATATACAAAGCTATAATCTTCAAGTCCTTTTATTCCAAGCTCATCTCCAAAGATTACATTAACCTTTTCTAAGGAATTCTCTCTACTTTTAACCACTTGTTCAAATAGTAATTTAATATCTTTCCTGTGGTGGAAAAGCTCTAAAGCTTCTGATATATCATTTACATTTTTATCTTTAAATATACTTGGTACATTATTTATAAATAACTTACCATCATCATCAAAAATTCTTCCCTCATCTTTTATTAATTTTCTACCTTTAATAAAAGTCTCAATATTTTCTAAAGTTACTTGATTATCTCTTATCTTCATATTTATCTCTTTTGAGATAAGTTCTAACTCTTCTGTTGAAACTGCTTGATCTAAGATTATCTTTTTAGTTTTTACTGATCTGTTTTCCATAACAATTACAGCTACAACCATAAAGTCATCTACATGAACCAATTCTACCTTTTTTATTCTCTCTACAAGTACACTTGGTTCCATTACAATTCCAGCATATGAAGTTACTTTAGATAATAAAGAAGAGGTTTTTTGTAATAACATATCTAACTCATTAATCCTAAACTCATATTCAAGCTCAATATTCTCTTTTTCCTCTTTAGTTAACTTTTCTACTTTTAGTAACTCATCAAGATAATATTTATATCCTTTATCTGTGGGAATCCTTCCAGAAGAGGTATGTGTCTTTGCTATAAGCCCCATATCTTCCAAATCAGCCATTACATTTCTAATTGTAGCTGATGAAAGATTAATCCCATATTTTTTTACCAAAGTTCTTGAACCTATAGTATCACCAAAAGTTAAATAATAATTTACTATAGCATTCAGTACTAATTTTTCTCTATCTGTAATAGCCATCTCTCATCACCTTTTTTGTTAGCACTCATTTAAGTGGAGTGCTAATTCTTAATTAAGAAGATACACCATATTTTCATCTTTGTCAATATTTTTTTTATTTTTGTTAATAAAAAAGCAGATAATCTTCTTATTTAAAAAAAATTCATGCTATAATTAAATTAAGAAAAGAGTTTTTTCGTAATATGAATATCAGCAAAATAAAAAGACAAGGTCTACCACATAAACAACCTTGTCTTTTTTATTTTCTAGTATCTACTCAGGTATTCAAATTCTACAAAAATTATCTAGCCTAAAGTTTAATTTCTATGATACTAGATTATCTTTTAAAGAGCAATTTTCAAAACTTATATTTTTAATATCAACTAGCCTCCATACTAGCGAATAAAGAATCCCTATTGCTCATTCCGTTGAAAATGCAAAACTCGGCTTCGCCTCAAACACGTTGCATTTTCTTAACTGCATTTCGCTAAGGGATTCTAATATTCTCTAGTGAATTACGGCTTTAGTTGATATTGGGATAAAATTTTGATTCTTATATATTTTATGGGTAATAGGTGAGTAGTTACATTTTCTATTTTTTTAAACTGAATTTCTAATTAATTAAACACAAAAAAAAGAGCCCCTAAAGGCTCTTTAATTTTTTATTAATTTAATTATTCAGCTGCGATAGCAGAAACTGGACATCCACCAGCACAAGCACCACAATCTACACAAGCATCTCCGATAGCGTATTTTCCATCATCAGTTGCTGATATAGCTCCTACTGGACAAGTTCCTTCACAAGCTCCACATCCGATACAAGTATCTTTATCTATTACGTGCATTAAAATCCCTCCTATAAATTTCTATAAAGTATTTTCTTAACTACTTAAACTATATCTTATTTTTCTTAATCTGTCAAGTATAATTTAAAAAAAATGTTGTATTTTCAAACACTAATCTTTTGAAAATCAAATTTTTATACTTTTTTTCAATCTAAGCATCATGTTCTAAAAGGTTATTAACTCTTATTATTGTTGATAATTTTCTTCCATACTCCTCTTTTATCTCTGAATAACTATTTAGATGTTTAACAAGTTTTAAAGAATTTTCTCCGTTTACTATTGCTGTTCTTAATTGCTTATATGCTCCATGTCTTGCAAGAGTTAAAATATAATCCTTTACAGAATCATCTATAGTTTCATATTTTTTATAGTAAGTCTTTTTTCCTACCTTTACACTATTTTTAGGATCTTTAGAAAAAGATTTCATCCCAAAAAGATTATTTCCTTTTTTAGCTACTGAAGATGTTCCCCAACCACTTTCTAAAGAAGCTTGAGCTATTACTAATGAAACTGGTGGAACTACCATCTTATTTAACAACTCATTATAATCCTTACTCTTAACCTTATACTTTACAAAAAGATTTTCTGCTGTTTTTTTCTCTTCTAAAGTTATTGTTCCTCTATCTAGAATTTTTTTTATAAATTCCTTTTCTCCTTTTATCTCATCCTCTACTTTTTCTATAATAGGTACAAGAGTTTGGATAAATACTTTTTTTCTCTCTTTTCCTTGAACTACACTAAAATCTATTTTCTTATTTAGATAGAACTGCTTATTTTTTAATTGCTCTTCATTGATGTTGTTTACAGCAAAAATATTCATTCCTAAGAAAATAAGCATTATAAACACTTTAAACTTTCTCAATTTTTCCCTCCATAAATAAAATTTAATTTTAATAACAATATACTTTGTGAACTACTCCCACCTATAGAGGTGGGAGCTTCGTAATTACTCATTAGAGTAATTCTAAAGAAGTTTGATAGCTAAGCTATCTTTATTCTTGTAGGTGTGTCCACTACACCTCTACTGTATAGGACTTCTAAGTCCACTACATTACTTTTTTTTAGAATATTTAATGCTCCATTTACATCTGCATTAAGTATATAGCCTTTTGATGTTTGATATAATCCTCGCTTTATTCTCTTTCCTGAAAAAGAGTAAGTTTGAGGTTTATCAGCTTCAAATTTTGGCAAAATATCCATATCAAAAAAACTTGATTTTGATGTATAGCTTTCTTCTTGCTCCACAAAAATCAAGCCATATAGCTTGCACAAATATTCAAGTTTTTCTCTTAACTTTCCAAATGGAATATTAACAAAAGTCTGATTATTCGCTTTTCCAATATTGCTGTTTCTTTGGAAAGTTTCATTGTATCCACATACTAAAGCACCTATATTATTTTCTAAACAGTAGTTTATTATCCTTCTTGCTGTTTTAGACATATAGTCATTTACTTTATTATTGCGAGAACTATATAGATATTTTTGTCT
>JADYUE010000060.1 GCA_021531615.1 Fusobacterium varium
ATCAATGAATTTTTTGACCCTATTATATAAAAAATAAAAAGGACTGAAAATCCTCACCCAAATTATATGACAAAACAGAGAATGATGAGTTCTCCGTTTCTCTCACAGACGCAAAGTCCTTTTAATCATCTCACAGGTGCTAAGACCCAAATAGTAAAGGGAGTATAAATACTCCCTTTCTATAACTTAGTCGTAAAGACCATTTTACTTATGAACGTGAGCGTATAGCTCTTTTGTAATTAAATAATACCACATTTTTCTATGAAAATCAAGGATTTTTAAACAACAAAGAAGCTAAACCATTTTCTATAGCTTCCATTTGTTGAGCAGTTAATTTAACATTGACCATTTTTCCTTTTACTCTTGGCGTCATTAATCTTGACCTACTCACAGTTGTTATTTGATTAGGCAAAGCATAAGAAACTTTTTTTGTAGATAATTTAGGAATAATTCCTAAGTCTACCCTCGTAATCATTGACCCTTGTGGATTTTTTGAAGTAAAAGGAACTATGTTTGCTACTTTTCCTTGAACTGCTAATACCACACAATAATGTCTATCTCTTAGCTCTGAGCCTGTATTATATCCAAAATCAACAGAATATACATACCCTCTTTTTGCTTGAGCTAGTTCTAATTTTGGGTCTTGTAAAATCCTTTTATTATTTTTCAAGAAATTTACTAAAGATGTCGTCAGCAAAAGATAGTCATTCTCTTTCAAAATTTTTTTGATTTGTTTTAATGTTTTTCTAAAAATTCTATTAAATTTTTTCATCTCACTTCCTTTAGCTTCTCAGACCTTACAAAATCGTTTTTAAGGCGTTTTTTCCCTCTCAAGTAGGATTTATATCAAAAAATTATGAAAAGCCTTTATTTAACCTTTTAATCATTTTTGAAACTTTTAATTTTTTTATTTTTGGGCAAGAAAATCATTTCACAGAAAATATGTCTGTCAAGGTTGCGAAGCATTTATTTAACCTTGACTGACTAAGATTTTCTGTGATACAAAATTCTCTCCAAAAATAAAAATTTTACTCCTTAGTATATTTGTTTACAAATTCTAGTAAAGCAAAGTTTAAAATCTGAATTTTTGAATAATTTTTATGTTCATTACAGAATTTATTAAATTTATCTAGGACTTCCCTTGAAATTCTAAGAGATGTAGAGAAAGAACTCATTAATAAGATTTCGTTAGGTATTAATAAATCGTTCTCAGCTTTTCTACCAATGCTTATAAATTCATCTATATTATCCAAGAAATACAAGAATTTTTTTCCTAATTCTTCATTTTTTAGCCTTTCTGATATTACTAAACTTGTTTTGTTTGTAGTTTCCTGTAGGTCATCTGTGTTTTTTTCTTCTTTTTTATCTGTAGTTTCTTGTAGGTCGTTTGTAGCTTCCAAGATTTCAGGCTCTATTTTTTCTGTAGTTTCTTGTTGCTTAGTTGTAGTTTTTTCTTTTTCATCCGTAGCTTCTTGTAGGTCTTCTGTAGTTTCTCTCTCAACTGTTCCTTTTTTGTCTGTAGCTTCCTGTAGGTCGTTTGTAGCTTTAGGAGTTTCAACCTCTATTTCTTTTGTAGTTTCTTGTTGCTTAGTTGTAGTTTCTAACATTTCAAATTTTAATATTTTTAATTCTTTCTTTGTAAATGCTTTATAATTCTCTTGTAACCATTCCTCAAATTTTTTGTTAGTATAAAAAATTCTGTTCTCTTTTTTTCTAGTTACTATTTTTTCTACTGTTTCTTCTCCAAATTTTTTTATAGCTTCTTTTACTTGGATTACTTTTTCATCTACTACTTTTTTCATTTTCCCTCCTTTACTGATGTGGTTTTTTGTAGCCTATTTGTAGTTTTAATTAATTATACCTCTTTATCTCTTATTTTTCAAGCAAAAAAAAATACAAGGGACAATTTGACCCTTGTAAAATTTGATTTTATAGCTCCTCACTTTAGAGTAGAGGCTCACTCGTTTTTATAGCTCCTCACTTCAGAGTAGAGGCTCACTCGTTTTTATAGCTCCTCACTTCAGAGTAGAGGCTCACTCGTTTTTATAATTTTTAATTTGCTAGTAGAACTTGTTTTTAAGGTTGTCTGTCAACCATATCCCTAGATAGTTTTTTATGGTGTCTATCCACCCCCAAAGCGTTCCAGTTCTAATTTCTCACCGTTGAATTTTCCATAGTTTCCCCATTTGCTCTGCAACATAACGCAGGTACAATCAAAATCCACACCTTCGATTGTGATGTTTCCCTCGACCTGTTCAAAAGGTTCTGTAAGTTTTTCATATCCGTCCTCGAATTCAAGGACTATTGTTTTATCTTGAATTATAATCTTTTTGACCCGCATATCATGCAGACTATATGGAATGGGCGGATTGTGTTTATATTCTGTCCTCATGAGACCTCCCCGTCAAATTCTAATTTATCGATTTCTTTTTACTTACTAATCATACCATACAACAGCATAAGAAACACTAAAATATTGCAGACCATACCGCCCCAAAACAGGTACAACTTCAAGCCCTCATATCTAAAAAAACTGTTCTTACTTTCCTCAAGCTCCCGGATCTTCTGCTTCATCACGCTCGTAAGTGTATCAGACTGCTTCTCAAGAAGCTTTGTAGCCCTCTGTATAGCCTCTATATTCGCCTGTAACGCCTTTCTAACCTCTTGGACGGTGTTTTCCTTAACCTCATCTTTCAGGCTCCCAATCTCGCCCGATATAGCGTCTTGAAGCAATTCGTTGCTGTTCTTCAGCAGCTCTACGCTCTGCTTCAGCTCGCTGATGAGCTTCCTGTTCTGCTCTGCGTCTCTCTGCCTGTTCTGCTCTGCCCTCACTTGTTCTTGATTTGACTGCTTCATCAATTCCTCGCAGTTCTCGCTCGACATCGCCAACGCTTCTTTGAGCAGACTGTTTTCCAGCTCTGTCCGGCTCTGTCGGTTTAACTCTTGAAGCTGCTCTCTTGGACTGCTCTGCTTCTGCTGTTCGTGCATTTCTCTCAAACTCATGCTCCATACTCTCCTTTCCAAAATCCATATTGTAGTATTTTTCCAGCTTGTTATCCCTGATTTTACAAGCCTTTTCTCCTGCCTGTTCCCTGGCTAAGTCGGTATATGTGATGTACTTGTGGCTGTCCTGCCAGTCCACCCCGTACCCTCTTTCATTCATCAGCCGGATAAAGGTTTCCCGGCTGGTCGCTGTTTCCTTACAATCCAGCACCGCAAGGGCAATATCCTGCACATAGCTTTTGACCTTTCCCTGCTCTGCCTGTTTCAAAAGCTGGTAGGTGTCTTTGCTCCATGCCACCGTTTCTTCCCGGACTTCTCCAGCAAATGTCTTTCCTTTCTCCGGCACATGCAAGCCCTGTTCCCAGCTCTGCTCGTTGCACCGTTCCTTTAAGTCTTTAAGGTCGTGCTTACTCAGAGGGTAATTTAGGGTATAACAAAATAACCCACCCGAATATCGTTTTTTTTATTTGGTGAGTTTGTTCTTTCAAATACGAAACAAAAAGAGCCGATGATTCGTGAATTGTTCCACAATTTCATCGGCTCTGCGTCTTAAGCGTCTGGCTCTTTGATGACAGTTATCTTCAAGTTGTCAACTTTAATCAATCTTTCTTGTCTGCATTTTGGACAATAAAGGGGATAATTCTCCAAAACAGTGTCCTTCCTAATTTTATTACGGGTTTTGCTCCCACAAACAGGACACAATATCCATTCGCATTTCATCATAATTAGTCTCTAATCCTTTCAAATCTCATTTTATATGACTTTTGCAAGCTGTTAAGCTAACTTGTGGAACATATGCCGAACCTTATCTATACGGCTATTCGGGCGGCGGGGTTGGCAAATAAATTTACCAATAGCTGGCTGGTATCCTTTTAACTCTGTCAAGCAGACTCCCTGCCCATTTGTGAAATAAGTTAAATCGTTCCTGTATTCTTGAATACATCTAGCAGGGATTTCTCCTTTCAGAATGACCTCGTCATTCTTTATCTGAGTACTTACAATATCTGCACAATACCTTGGAGCATCATGATACGCCCGTGAGAGATATTCCTGCGGTGCATAAATTTCAAAGTGGAGATATGGCTCTAATAGTTCTGTCCCTGCTTTTTTTAAAGCCTGCTCCAATACGATAGGGGAAAGTAGCCGAAAGTCTACGGGGGTACTTACAGGACTATAATACAATCCATATTCAAAACAGATTTTACAGTCTGTCACTTTCCATCCATACAGCCCCTGCTCGCAGCCATAAAGAACCCCCTCCATAACCGCATTTTGGAACGATTGATTTAAATATCCAAGTGAAACTCTGCTTTCATACTGCACTCCGCTTCCAATAGGGAGCGGCTCTATGGACAACCCGACAGAAGCCCAGAAAGGATTTGGCGGGACTTCTATGTGGATGGTATATTCTGCTTTTCTAAGCGGTCTTTCCATATATATAACAGTAGGCTCTTTTATTTCTGCCTCCACATGATATTTTTCCTCAAGGATGGCACAAATGACTTCCATCTGCAAATTCCCCAAAAAAGAAAGTATAATCTCATGCGTTGTAGTATCCACATAATATTTTAAAAGAGGGTCGCAATCTGAAATTTCTGTAAGTGCCCCAAGCAATATTTCCCGCTGTTCAGATTTCTTTACTGCAATCGTTGTTTGGAGCATAGGGAGAGGATTTTCAATAAATTTTCTCTGCGGCAACAGTATTTCGTTCCCCAAAATACTGTTTAGCTGCAAAACATCATTTGGTAAAATTACAATATCACCAGAGCAGGCTGTATCGGATGAATATAATTCACCGTTTGTCGGAACATACATCTCTGTGATTTTTATTTTCTCTTTTTCAGATATTCTAATAACATCCCTCAAATGCAATGTTCCGCTATATATACGCACATAAACAAAACGCCGCCTTTTCTCTGAATATTCAATCTTAAAAACCTGCCCGCATAGTTCAGATTGACCTTCAGGCGTTGATGAATAAAATTTACTGGCAATTACTTCTATAAGCTGCCGAATCCCCAGATTGTTTTTAGCGCTTCCGTGATAAACGGGAAATAACGTTCCGTTTTGGAATCTCCTGTTTTCTTCCTGTTCCAGTTCTGACATTTTAAACAGTTTCCCTGACATATATTTCTCTAATAGTTCATCGTTTCCCATAATTACCGTATCCCACTGTTCCATATCGTCATTGTCTGTTACATTTATATGGGGATGCTGCCCAACCTTTTGCTTCACTATAATTTCCGAAGAAAGCTTTGCTTTCATTTCTCGATATACCATTGGCAAATCAATCCCCTCTTGGTCAATTTTATTGATGAAAAAAATTGTCGGAATCTTCATTGTCTGTAGTGCATGAAACAGTATACGGGTCTGTGCCTGTATGCCATCCTTTGCAGAAACTAATAATACTGCTCCGTCTAATACGGATAAAGAACGGTATACTTCCGCCAAAAAATCCATATGGCCTGGCGTATCTATAATGTTGACTTTTACATCCTCCCACTGAAAAGATGTCACTGCTGTCTGGATAGTGATTCCCCTTTGACGCTCCAAATTCATTGTATCTGTCCTTGTTGTGCCTTTATCTACGCTCCCTGGTTCTGCAATTGCACCACTGGTATACAATAAACTCTCCGTTAATGTTGTCTTTCCTGCGTCAACGTGAGCCAGAATGCCTAAGTTAATTATTTTCATGTGATTTTCCTCCTATCAACACCCAAAAAAGGGCATAAAAATACCCAGTGATAAATACTCCTATCACTGGGTAAATAACTCCAATAGCCCCAAAACACTTATATGTTTTCGGGCATATAAAATTACATGATAAAAGTATTCTTAAACTGGGTACAAAAAACTAAGCCCCATATTAAAAGTGAAACGGGACTGCTACTTTTTGTTCCCACTATCAAATTGACAGTTTATTTAAGAATACCTTGCTGCATATTTATTAACTCCTTGTATAATACTGAATCTAATTATACTCCTTAACCCTTTATTTGTCAAGCTGACAAACTAAAGCAGAAAAAGCGGCAGGATTTCCCCCTGCCACTAATCATCTGTTTATGCAAAAATAATTTCCTTTTCCACAATCTCCCTCGCACAAGCCCTTATGTTATTGAGGCATCCTGTCCATTCTAAGGCGTTTTCTGCCTTTAGCTGTTCCGTTATGCCCTGTGCCTGTTTCATACCCTCTATGAGCCTTTCAAAGCGTTCCTGTGCCTGTCTGTTGATGTCGGCAAGGTAGGCGTTTAGCCTTAATTGATATTCATGGAAGCCATCTCTAAAATCTACACCAAAAATATTCATAAAATCTTTTTCAAATGTTTGGGCGTCTTGCCTTTCATCTCCATCTGTTTTTTTCCAAGTATTTTGAAAGGCTATTGCCCTTGTTTCTATCTCTGTCCAAGTCAGCATAAAAACTCCCCCTATTTTTTATTATTTTTCTTTGCTTCTTCTATTTTTTCTTTTATCCATTTATTATCGCCAAAATATTTAGTTTTATTCTCTTTATTATACCAATTTTTATCGTCTAATAACTCCATTCTATAAATTAAATCTATTCTATCATTTAAAAATTCATTTTGCTGTTGGAATTTTTTCCCAAATGATATATACATATATGTTATTATGGTTAAAGCTATTAAAAAACTTCCTAAAGGAATATAAAGAAGCCATAATTTCCAACTGTTAAATATCTTTGTCATAAGGTCATTTATGGCATTACTAATAGCTTTTCCATCAATGGTTTCATATTCTTCTTTTATCTTCTTAATTTCACTTGATATTGTCGTTAAAGTTGGGTCTAAATTTTCTATCTTTGATATAGCTTTTTGAATTTCTTCTAATCTCTCTGATGTAAGCTTTAATTCAGTTAATGTTTTCTCTATTTCTTTTGCTTCATTTTTTAAGTCATTTGCTCTGTCAAATATATTTGCCATGTAGTCCTCCTTTATATTTCCATTCCATCATTACTTTTACTTCTTTCTTTAAAACTTTTTTCCCATACATTTTCTTTTGATTTTTCTTTTATTTTTTCTATATCTTTTTGCTTTTCTAAATTTTTGAAATGTTCTCTCAATTTTTCTGTATCAAGAGCAGGGTGATATATTTGTTCTTTTAAACTTTCTAATCTGAATGTTGGCTTCTTACCTGTTCTATGTTCTTCATCAACTGTTAAAGTAATATATTTTCTATATTTTATAGAGCCATCTTCTTTAACTGTTTCTCCCCAATTAATTTCTACTCCTTTTTCTTTTAAAATTCTAGTAAAATCTTCTTTATTTTTTGCTTCTTCTCCTGCTTGAATATAAGCTAAAACAGCAGTAACTATATCACATGGTTTTTCTCCGTTTAAAGCTTTCTCTATTGCTTCTCTTGTATTTCTTGATTTTGCTACTACTTCTCCTATCTCTGGAACTTTATCTGTTTTTACCACAAGTTCTAGTCCATATTCTTGAGCTAATTCATCTGCTCTTTCTCTCCATTTTTCAAACTGTTCTTTCTCATAATAAAACTTCTCTCCATTCTCAAAATTTACAGAGTTTACTACGATATGATTATGAGTATGTGCTTTATCTGTATGTTGAGCTATAAAAACTTGATTTTCAGGAAAAAATTCTTTACATAATTTTACAGTCATTTCTAAAGCTTTATCATTATCTATTTCATTGGGCTTAAAACTATGTGTAAAATGCTTATATTGTCTATCATCTAATTTGTTATAAAATTCTTTAATATCTTGAAAGTCTTTAAAGGCTTCTTTATAGTTATCTGAACACAGTATTCCTACTGTCTGATTTGCTTTTCTTCCTACATAGTCTAAAACACCTTTACTTCCACCAACTTTTTTACTTGATTTATCTATTGCTTTAAAGATTGCCATAGTTCATCAAGCTCCCTTTGAATTTCTCTAAAATCAGATATAGTTTTACTATTACATTTTCTAGCTATTTGATTAAGGCTATTTCCAATACCTATTTTTAATCTATAAATAGCCTTTAAATTCTCGTTTAGTTCTTGAATATCTCCTAGCATATTTCTTCTTATTAAAATTCTTACAAATTCGTTCTTTGTTACTCCATATAATTTAGCTTGAGTTTCAAGCAAATTATAATCTTCTTCATCTAGTCTTAACGATAAATTTTTCTTCATAAAATTTATACCTCCTTTTTCTGCTTTTAGCAGGGGTTTTTAGGGGTAATGCAATACCCCTAAACGAGCGTCGTGACAGCAAAATGATTTATCATTTTGCCGTCAAAGACAGTGTGCTCGCTTCCTTAATTTTACTTAATATATATTAAGTATACCTCTTATTTTTTGACTTGTCAAAAAATAATGGTATACTTTCAAAAAATAACTAAATTAAGGAAGGACTAGAAATTGTGGCTAAAATATACTATAATAATATTACTATAAATAATCTTTTTACAGGAGGTTTTAACTATGGAAGAACTTAACCAAGTACAAGAAAATTTAGAAACTACTAAACCAAAGAAAAAAATCAAGACTTCTGAGGAAATTAAGCAGGAACTTATTAACAAGAAAAAAGAGATTGAAAAAAAACTAAAAGAAATTGAGTTAAAGGAAGCTGAAAAGAAGCTAAAACCTCTTTTTAATCTTTTCATAAAAAATGCACAAAAATTATCTGATGAAGATATAGCTAGAATGGTTGCTCATTATAAAATTAAATTTGCTGAAAAAAAAGAAGAAAATAAGTAAAAATTTATAAAATTTTTTGAAGCTCAAAAAAAATGACCTCGTAAAATCGTTTATAACGCATTTCTCGGGGTCATCTTGATGTTTTATACCTTTTATTTTTGAATCAAATTTAAGCTATTTAAAGGCTGTTTTAAGCATTTCCTTTTTTAAGATATTTTGAAGTTAGGTACAAAGTCATATTTTAAACAAATTTCTTTAATTTTTTTATTATCTTCTGCTTCTAAAATTTGACTACAAAATTCTTCGTGTTGTTGTTGGGATTTAAAACCGTGATTTTGTTTTATAATTAGCTGTTTTAATTCATCCAGAGTTAGCTTTTTTCTTAATGGATTTTCTTTCTCTATAATCTGTTGAATTTCCTCCCAGTATTTTTTGACTGTATTTTTAGACATTCCTGTATCTTTTACACACTGGTATTTTGTTGCTCTAGGATTAAATCTTAGGTAGTCTATAACTTCATCTTTTTTAGATTTTCTTCCATTTCCTATCTTATTCCAAGTAGTATTTTTATTAATAACATCTCTAATCATATTCATCATCTGAATATGAGCTTCTTGCTTTCTATAATTTCTCTTATTTGGAGGAATAGGTATACCTGTTACAATCTCTATATCTTTACGAGGAAAAGTCATATAACTTTCTTTATAGGCTTTTAGGGCATCTTCTATATCTTCTTCTGTAAAATGATTATCCTGATTTCCTGTCTTACTTTCCATCTCCTCTAAGAACGAATATGCGTCGGCTTTTACCTCCTCATAAGGTATATCACATTTTAGTCCATACATAGCAAGGCTCATTATACAAAAATACCTGTGTCCCTCAACTACTTTTTCATTATCTGTAATAGTTCTTTTCCACCAATCATATAAATCTCTTTTAATATGCCATTTTTTACGAGATTTATCGCCTTTTACTATCCGTCTTTCATACCAATCAGGGTACTTTTCTTTCGCTTCTTTTAAAGTTAATTTTTTCGGAACATAAAGAGCTTTATTTATAATGTCTATTTCTGTATCTACTAATTTTCTTCTTCCTGTTACCCATAAATTAAGTTTTTCAATGGTATAAAGCTCTGAATTTTCTAAATAAAAAGCTCTTACAACTTCTCCAAATTTTGTTTTTGTTTCAGGGATTCTAAATCCTTGAAAAATTCCTTGATATTGTCTTTTCTTGACGCTTGATGTATAGCCGTTCCAAACCAAGTCTATTAACCCATACTTAAATCTTTTTAAAAGGATTTTGATATTATCAAAAAGAGCTATAGGTTTTTCAAGAATATAATACAAATGCAGTCCATTTCCTGAGCTGACTATGATATTAGGTTTGGGCATAACCTCATTTTTATACTGATAAAAAATATCTTCTATTTGCTGCTTTCCTACTCCATCTAAATCAATGGCAAAAGCATATAAAAATCTTGAGTTTTTCGCCGTTCTGTTTCTCCCTATATAACTGATGGGGCTTGTGATGACAAACTCTCTATCTTTAATTTCTTCCAAAAAGTTCAAATCATTAAAAATCATAAAATGTCTTGCTCTATCTTTTAAAATTTCTGTAGCTATTCCGTGATATTTATGATTTTGATGTTCTTGAGAAGCTCCCTCACATTCCTCTAAAGGCATTTCATCATTTCTACTGTATATTAATTCAAAGAATTTATAGACATTAATTTCAGTATATTGAAAATAAGGATTGTATTTTAAATAACCATTTCTTAAATTATAAAGTTCTTTTTTCTTTTCTAAACCAGTCATAAAAGACCTCCAAATTATACTATAGAGCCGTTATATTATCAATGAATTTTTTGACCCTATTATATAAAAAATAAAA
>JADYUE010000061.1 GCA_021531615.1 Fusobacterium varium
AACTTCTTTAGAATTACTCTGATGAGTAATTACGAAGCTCCCACCTCTATAGGTGGGAGTAGTTCACTACTAATTATAAGCAACTAATTTTTGAAAATGGAATCCAATGTAAAGATATGTTTTATCTAAAATTTAAGGGGGTAAATATGGAAAATTTTGCTTATTACACACCAACAAAAGTTGTTTTTGGTAAAGATGAGGAAAAAAATGTTGGAAAACTTGCTAAAGATTTTGGAGCTAAAAAAGTTTTAATCCATTATGGTGGTGGAAGTGCTGTAAGAAGTGGTTTGATAGATAAAATTAAAACTTCTTTAACTGAAGAAAATATCTCTTTTATAGAATTAGGAGGAGTTAAACCAAATCCAAGATTATCCCTTATATATGAAGGAATAAAATTAGCTAAAGAAAACAGTGTAGATTTTATATTAGCAGTAGGTGGAGGTAGTGTTATTGACTCTGCTAAGGGAATAGGGTATGGTATTGCTAACCCTGATATAGAAGATGTTTGGAACCTATATATTGGAAAGAAAAAAACTCAAAAATGTGCTCCTATTGGAGTTGTTTTAACAATAGCTGCTGCTGGAAGTGAGATGAGTAGTGGAAGTGTTGTAACTAAAGAAGATGAGCAGCTAAAAAGATCTTATGGTTGTGACAATGCAAGACCTAAATTTGCTATAATGAATCCTGAACTTACTTATACTCTACCTAAATATCAAATAGCTTGTGGAGTTGTTGATATTATGATGCACACAATGGAAAGATATTTTTCTCCTGTTGGAAACTTAGAACTTACAGATAAGATAGCTGAAGGACTTTTAAGAACAATGATAAAATATGGAAAAATATCATTAGAAAATCCTTATAACTATGAAGCTAGGGCAGAGATTATGTGGGCAAGTTCTTTAGCACACAATGGTTTAACTGGTTGTGGTGGAATTGGAGATTGGTCAACTCACCAATTAGAACATGATCTTGGTGGAGTTTATGATATAGCTCATGGAGCTGGATTATCTGCTGTTTGGGGATCTTGGGCAAGATATGTCTACAAAGAAAATCCAAGAAGATTTGCTCAATTTGCTGAAAATGTATTTGGAATAGAAAAAATAGGAACAGATGAAGAAATAGCAATTAAAGGAATAGAAGCTATGGAAAACTTCTACAAAGATATTGAAATGCCTATATCTATCTCTGAAACTAGAATTAATCTATCTGATGAAGATGTAGAAATGTTAGCTGAAAAATGTAGTAATAATGGAACTAGATATATTGGTTCATTTAAAAAGCTATTTAAAGAGGATATGGCAAAAATATATTCTATGGCAAGATAGCAAAAAGACCTGTTTTCACAGGTCTTTTTGTTTGTTTCTAAATTTAAATATATAAATAAATTAAAGGGTTCAGGCATAATTAAGCTTTTAAAAATTTATCGTAATATTTAGCCAATCCACCAGTTGATGTCTCTTTATATGATGAACACATATCACTTCCTGTTTCTTTCATAGTAATTACAACTTGATCGAAACTAATAGTGTGTTCTCCATTTGTTGAAAGAGCATAATCAGCTGTATTTAATGATCTAACTGCAACAATAGCATTTCTCTCTATACAAGGAATTTGTACATATCCACCAACAGGGTCACAAGTCATTCCTAAGTGATGCTCCATTCCCATCTCTGCTGCATATTCAATTTGATCTATATTTCCACCTAAAATATATACTGCCATTCCAGATGCCATAGAACATGCTGCACCAATTTCAGCTTGGCAACCAGCTTCTGCTCCAGATATAGTTGCATTTTCTTTAATTAGATTTCCTATTAATCCAGCTATTGCAAGAGCTCTTAAAGTTGTAGTTTCATCTAACTCGTACTCTTCAATTAAAGCTCTTAAAAGTCCAGGAATAACCCCTGCTGCCCCACAAGTAGGAGCTGTTACAATAGTTCCTGCACTACTGTTCTCTTCAGCTACTGCAAGAGCATAAGCAAAAATCTTTTTAGTAACAACTAAATAGTTTTTCTTTTTATCAATTTTATCATAGATCTCTTTAGCTTTTCTTGGGTATCTTAATTTTCCTGGAAGTACTCCATCTTTTTTGATTCCTCTTGATACTGCTGCATTCATTGTATCAAGAATATTTTTTAGATGATCCCAAATCTCTTTTCCTTCACAGTGTTCAACATATTCCCAAAGCTCTTTATTATTCTCTTTACACCATTTAATAATATCATCCATTTTAGTTAGAGGATAGCATTTTCCAGCATTACTTCTACTATCAGTAAGCTCTTTTATTGTTCCTCCACCTACTGAAAATACTAACCAATCTTTTAGTACATTTCCATTTTCATCTAATGCTTCAAATTTCATTCCATTAGTATGATATGGATGAATAAATTCTGGCATCCATACTATCTCAGTTTTCTTTGGTTTTAAAGTTTCTTCTATTATCCAATCAGTTAAATGTCCTTTTCCTGTTGCTGCTAAACTTCCATAAAGTTCTACTCTGTATGAAACGGCATCTTCTGTTTCTGCTTTAAATCTCTTAGCTGCTCTCTCTGGTCCCATTGTATGTGAACTAGATGGTCCACAACCTATTTTAAATAATTCTTTTAAACTATCCACAAATCTGCCTCCTTATCCTATTTTCCTCTTATCTCATCAACTGTTTTAATCTTATAGTTCTTAAATATTATTGAACCTAAGAAACCTGCAAATATTCCTGCTCCTGCACACATTAATGCCACTTTTGTAACTGTTAAAGCATCATTAAATCCGTACATTACCATAAGCCCTGCTATTGGTGTAGCTGTTCCAGTAGCATTATTTATTAAACCAAATAGTGCAACTATTACTCCTGCTAATGCTCCACCTATAAAGTTTGTTACATATACTGGAATTGGGTTAGCTGAAATTATATCTGCTTGAGTTAATGGCTCTATTGCCACTGCTATTGTAGTTTTTCTATCTCCAAATCCCATTCTGTGGAAGAATACTCCATTCATAAAAGATGATCCCATTACTGAAAGAGCCCCTATTGCCATTGGTACTCCTGTAAGTCCAAGCATTGCTGTAAGTGCCATTGATGAAAGAGGTGCAGTAGCTACTACTGTTATAATTCCTCCTAAGATAATTCCCATTAAAATTGGACTTGTATGAGAAGCACTTTCTAATATTCCACCTATATTTAAAAGTGTCGAATTTACTACTGGATTAGAAATTGCTGCTATAAGTCTTGCTAAAGGTGCTATAAAACAGATAATAAATATTAGATCTAGCCCTTGAGGAACAACTTTTTCAATTTTAGGTACTACAAATGATAGTATATATCCTGCTAAGAATCCTGGAAGAATTCCAAATCCTGCAACTGATACTCCTATTAATATTGCATAAGTTGGATTAACTCCCAAAGCAATTGGAACTAATGCTCCTGCTGCAACTCCACCCATTGAACCTGCTGCTTGTCCAACTCCTTTTAAAAACTCAACTCCTAAAAGATCTCCTCCTACATAAAGTTGAAATGCCTCAACTAGAAAGCTTGCTGTTGCTGCTCCTGCTAATGCTCCCATAGCCTTCATACCCTTAGGCATCTTTAAACTAAATAGTGAAAAACCTGCTAATACTACAAGTAATAAAACAACTCCTTTTAAAATTTCCATTTTTGTCTCCTTTTACCCTTATCTTTTTAATTTAAACTTAACTTTGTATAGTTTAACAACACTTATTATTCTCTTAGTGAACAATAGATGTTTTTTTGACATAAAAAAATTACAGGAAGATTATAGCATAGAGATCATATTATTTCAATGATTTTTTTCATTATTTTGAAAATTGTTTCAGTTTAAACTATAATTTTTTCCTTCAATATGCTATTTTTCGCTATTTTTTATACTAAAATGAAATTATATTATAGTGATATTATTTTAACTTTTTTATAAAATGTGATATAATTATAAGGAATTATTTTTATTTAATGGAGGTTATACTTTAATGAAATTAGGGGAAAAGATCAAGGCTATAAGAAAAAAATTAGGATACACTCTTCAAGAACTTTCAGAAAAGACAGAGTTATCAATCGGTTTTTTAAGTAATATTGAAAGAGATCTAAATAGCCCTTCAATTAGTAATCTACAACAGATTTGCCAAGCTCTTAATGTAAACTTAATGGAAATTTTAGACAATACTCTCAATCTATCTCCTGTTACTAAAAAAGAGGAGAGAGAGGAAATTTTTGTAAATATGGAATCTCATGTAAAAGTTGAAAGTTTACTTAATGGAAAATCAAATTTTAATGGTATAGCTATAACTATTGAAGGTGGAGATACATTTAGTGACATGTCTTGGGGGCACTCATATTCAGAAATTGGAGTTGTTATCACTGGTGAATTAGAAATTGAAGTGGATAAGGAGATATTTTTATTAAAAGAGGGAGACTCTATTGTTATCAAAGAGGGAGCTCCTCATAGATATAAAAATCCTAAAGATACTCCATCAGTAGTATATTGGTTCTCAAGTAAAAAATAATTTTTCAAAATAATGGAATTTCATTAAAATGAAAAGTAGGAGTTAACAATGGAAATTATAACTTTAATTGAAAATAATCTTGGAAAAAATAAAAATCTAAAAAATGAATTTGGACTCTCTTTTTTTATCAAAGATAATGATATTGAACTTATCTTTGATACTGGACAAACAGGGCTATTTTTTCATAATTTTAAAGAGTTAAATATTGTTCCTAATAATATAAAACATATTGTTTTAAGCCATAGTCATTATGATCATACTGGTGGTTTAAAAACTTTTATTGAAAACTCCAATAAAGATTTTACTCTATATGTTACACCAAAATTTTTTCAGGAAAAATATAGAATAAAACCTGAAATAAAAGAGTTTTTAGGGAATAATTTTGATTTTGAATATTTAGAAAAAAACAATATAGATATTAAATATATTTTTAATGGTTTTAAGATTTCAAAAAATATAGTTTTTTTCACAGATTTTAAAAGTTATTTTGATTTTGAACCACCTGCTGAATATTATTTTAAAAAAATCGGAGATTCTTTTATTTTAGATCATATGAATGATGAGTTAGTTATAGGTTTAGATACTCCAAAGGGAATGGTTTTAATTTGTGGTTATTCTCATATAGGAATTTGTAATATTATTGAGAGTATAACTAACGAAACTGGAAAAAATATCTATGGAGTTATTGGGGGACTACATCTTTCAAGAGCTAGTGATGAAAGAATTGAAAAAACTGCACAATATTTTATGGAAAAAAATATTAAATTTTTAGCTGTTTCCCATTGTACTGGAGAAAAAGCATTGAACTATTTTAAAAATTTAGATATTAAGTTAATATCTAATAATACTGGAGATGAAATTATATTTTAATTAGTTGGAGCTGATAAATATCAGCTCTTTTTTTATTGAACTATATCAACTTTTTATACTTCGATAAAATTAGATACATTTATTTTAAAATTAGATTATTTCTTTTAATTTTAAATCACTTTATACTTGAATTTTAATAAAAAATATGTATAATCTAATTAGTATCAATAAAAAATAATATTTTTTATATTTTGCTCAAAAATCTAGTAAATCATAAGGAAAGGTGAAAAAACTATGAGAGAAATTTTTGAAATCAGGTGGCATGGAAGAGGGGGACAAGGTGCTAAAACAGCATCTCTTCTTTTAGCTGATGCTGCATTTAGTGATGGAATGTATGTACAAGGTTTCCCAGAATATGGACCTGAAAGAATGGGAGCTCCTATAACAGCTTACAATCGTATATCTAAAAATAGAGTAACTGTACACTCTAATATATATGAGCCAGATTTCGTTGTAGTTGTTGACGAAACTCTTATTGAAAGTGTTGATGTTACAAAGGGATTAAAAGAGGATGGAGCTATTATTATAAATAGTTCAAAATCTGCATCTGAATTTAAACCATTATTAAAAGGTTACAAAGGAAGAGTTTATACTTGTGATGCTAGAACAATCTCTGAAGAAACACTTGGTAAAAATTTCCCTAATACTCCTATGTTAGGGGCAGTAGTAAAAGTTAGTGAAGTTATGGAAGAAGAAGCATTTTTAAATGCTATGGAAGAATCTTTTAAACATAAATTTGCAAGTAAACCTGAAGTATTAAAAGGAAATATGGAAGCATTAACTCGTTCTATGAGAGAGGTGAAAGAATAATGAAAAATAAAGCTGGTGTACCTATTACTGAAGAGATAACTTGGCAAGATATAACTCCAGGTGGAATAGTTTATGAAGCTGGAAGTGCAGCTCATTTTAAAACAGGAGACTGGAGATCTATGAAACCTGTGTTTTTAAAAGATAAATGTACTAACTGTTTATTGTGTGTTCCTTGTTGCCCAGACTCTGCAATTCCTGTAAAAAATGGTGAGAGACTAGATTTTGATATGGATCATTGCAAAGGTTGTGGAATTTGTTATAAAGCTTGTCCATTTAAAGCAATAGAATTTATAAAAGAGTAATTTGGAGGTAAATTTAATGAGTATAAGAGAAAGAATGTCAGGAAATGAAGCCGTAGCAATAGCTATGAGACAAATAAATCCAGATGTAGTACCAGCTTTTCCAATCACTCCTTCTACAGAAATACCACAATATTTCTCTAAATTTGTTGCTGATGGATTAGTTGATACAGAGTTTATTCCAGTTGAATCAGAACATAGTGCAATGTCAGCTGCTATGGGTTCTCAAGCTGCTGGAGCTAGAACAATGACTGCAACTTCATCTTGTGGACTTGCACTTATGTGGGAGATGCTTTATGTTGTATCTTCAGCTAGATTACCTATTACACTTGCTTGTGTGAACAGAGCTCTTACTGGACCTATCAATATCAATGCTGATCATAGTGACTCTATGGGTGCTAGAGATGCTGGATGGATTCAAATATATAGTGAAACAAACCAAGAAGCTTATGACAATATGTTACAAGCTAATAGAATAGGTGAGCATCCAGATGTTCAACTTCCTGTTATGATTTGCCAAGATGGATTTATCACAAGTCATGCTGTTGAAAATATAGAACTACTTGAAGACGATGAAGCTAAAGCTTTTGTTGGAGAATATACTCCAGAAGATTATCTTTTAAATTCTAAAAGACCTGTAGCTATGGGACCTTATGATATTGTTTCATACTATATGGAGCACAAAGTTAATCAAGCTCATGCTATGATAAATGCTAAAAAAGTTATTCTTGAAGTAGCTGCTGAATTTGAAAAATTAACTGGAAGAAAATATGGATTCTTTGAAGAATATAGATTAGATGATGCAGAAGTAGCAATAGTTGTTATCAACTCTACTGCTGGAACTGCAAAAGCTGCTATAGATGAGATGAGAAAAGAGGGGAAAAAAGTTGGACTTTTAAAAATAAGAGTATTTAGACCTTTCCCTATGGAAGAGATTGCTCAAGCACTTAAACATATAAAAATGGTAGCTGTTATGGATAAATCTGAGGGATTCTCTGCTGCTGGAGGACCTGTTTTTGCTGAAGTAAGATCTGCTCTTTATGACTGTAACCCAAGACCTAAAATGGTAAACTATGTGTATGGACTTGGTGGTAGAGATGTTACTACAAACCATATCAAAGAGATCTTTGAAACTTTATTAAAAGAAAAAGATGAAGAGGTTAAAAATAGATATAGACATTTTGGTGTAAGAGGTTAGGAGGATAATAATATGGCATATAATTTCAAAAAAGAGATGGAAAAACCAGAAAGACTTACTGGTGGACATAGAATGTGTGCTGGTTGCGGAGCACCAGTTGCAGTAAGAGGAGTATTAAGAGCTCTAAAAGAGGAGGATCAAGCTGTTATTTGTAGTGCTACAAGCTGCCTTGAAGTTTCAACTTTCCTTTATCCTTATACAGCTTGGAAGGATTCTTTTATTCACTCTGCTTTTGAAAATGCTGCTGCTACTATCAGCGGAGCTGAAACAGCATATAGAGTTTTAAAGAAAAAAGGTAAAATTGATGATACATATAAATTTATAGCTTTTGGTGGAGATGGGGGAACATATGATATAGGATTCCAATCACTTTCTGGAGCTATGGAAAGAGGACATGATATGGTTTATGTATGCTATGACAACGAAGCATATATGAACACTGGTATTCAAAGATCTTCTGCTACTCCTATTGGAGCAGACACTACAACTACTCCACTTGGAAGTGAAAGTACAGGAAAAAATCAAACTAGAAAAGAGCTTTCAGATGTAATGGCAGCTCATAATATTCCATATGTTGCCCAAACTACATTTATGGGAAACTTCAAAGATTTACATGAAAAAGCTGAAAAAGCTATCTATACAGAGGGAGCAGCTTTCTTAAATATTCTTGCTCCTTGTCCTAGAGGATGGAGATATGAAAGCGAAGATCTTATGGAGATGTGTAAATTAGCTGTAGAAACTTGTTACTGGCCTCTTTTTGAAGTAATAAATGGGGAATGGAAACTAACTTACAGACCTAAGAAAAAACTTCCTATTGAAGAGTTCTTAAAGAAACAAGGAAGATTTAAACATCTTTTCAAACCTGAAAATAGACACATCATTGATAGAATTCAAAAAGATGTAGATACTAAATGGGAAAGACTTTTAAAAAGATGTGGTGAAGAATTATAAGGTTTAAAAAAGCACGATAAATATCGTGCTTTTTTATTTTACATCTCTTCTATTTTAATCTCTTTAATAGTTTTATCCTCATTAAATATTGGAGTAGCTAAATATGATTTTAATTCTTTTTCATCTGTTGAAACTACAAAACTAAATTCAACATTTGTTCCTATTCCCCATTCACCTTTATTATTCATAGCAACAATAGATATAGCTCCTGCTACTCCTCTTCTTTTTCTCAACTGTTCTGAAAAATCTTCCACTGCTGATTGAGCTGCTTTCATTGGAGAGACTCCATTTCTCATTCTTTGAACAGTCTCATATGAAAGACACCCTTTCATTATATCCTCTCCAAGTCCTGTTGCTGCTGCCCCTCCAACTTCATTATCTACATAGAATCCAGATCCTGGAATTGGAGAATCTCCAACTCTTCCTCTTTTTTTCATAAATAATCCACTTGTTGAAGTTGCTACTGCCATATCTTTTTCACTATCTAAACTAATCATACAAACAGTATCATGCCCATCATATGGAGAAAGATTTTTTTGTGTTATCTCGTCCATTCTTGTTTCCCAAGTTTTTTTAGCTCTCTCTGTAAGCATATTTTGTCTTATAAATCCATTTTTATGTGCATAAGCCTCTGCACCATCTCCAACTAAAAAAATATTAAATCTATCTTCACTAAGTTTTCTAGCTATACTTACAGGATTTTTATAATCTTTTATTCCTGCTACTGCTCCCATTGATAAAGTTTTTCCATCCATAAAAGCTGCATCTAATTCTACTTCACAATTTTCATTAGGAAGTCCTCCATAACCTACTGAAGTATATAAAGGGTCATTTTCAACTTCCATTATAGCTTTTTCCACTGCATCTTGACATTTTCCTTTATTTTTTAAAATATCTGCTCCTATAGCAACTCCATCAACAGCCATTTTCCAAGTTGCTATAATTCCCCATTTATTCATCTTTCTCACTCCTATTGTTAACAACTATTTTTATTTGATTTTATCACTTTATCATTTAAAAAACAAGAAAACTATTAACCATAAAAAAAGAACTGCGTAAATTGATTTTCATCAACTTACAACAGTTCCTCTCTTATATTACTTTTTTAATTAGTAAGCTATATTGTATAATTTTTCTATATCTTCTAATGTTACATCTTTTGGATTTCCACCTGTACATACATCTGCTAAAGCATCTTTTGATAATTTTGGTAATCCTGATTCTGGAATGTTTATTTCTCTTAATGTTTGTGGGATATGAACATCTTTTGATAGTTGTCTTACTGCTTCTACTGCTGCTTTTGCTGCTTCCTCTTTTGTCATTCCTGTTGTATCTACTCCCATAGCTCTTGCTATATCTCCATATTTAT
>JADYUE010000062.1 GCA_021531615.1 Fusobacterium varium
GATTCGCAATCAGAGAAGGTGGAAGAACAGTAGCTTCTGGAGTAGTTGCTGAAATCACTAAATAATTAATTTAGTAATTAACCTTACTTGAAGGCAGAAGGGAGCAGAAGATTTCTGCTCCCTTTTTTTAAAATTACAGGAGAAATAATGGATTTTTTTGCAAAATTTTTTGAAAAAATAAGTATGCTAGAGATAATTATATTATTTGCAGCTTATTTTTTAGGAATAAAATTTCCTGATTGGGATTTTAAATTGAAACTGAAGCATAGAAGTATTCTTACTCATAGTCCTTTAGCTCTATTGTTTTTAATAAGACTTTATGAGCAGGATCAAAATGAAGTATTTAGATATTTTTTAATTGGTTTTGCAATAGCATTGGCATTACACTTTATTTTTGATCTTTATCCTAAGGGGTGGGGTGGAGGAGCACTATTAAAAATACCTATTTTAAAAATAAGTTGCACACCACAAGTGACAAGAATTCTTCTAATTTTATTCATTGTTCTATGTTCTATTACAGCAGTAGGATATACCAAAAATACGATGGAATTCATATGTATTTTCTCTTTGGGAGTATTTACTATATTAAAAGATATGAAAAAAGAGGGAAAATTATTGAGACCATTTTTCTCATATACTTTTTTTCTTATAATTATAGGGTGTATAAAATACAAAGAGGTATTGGAACAAATATTAAAAGGGGTAAATTTTATTACTAAAAGTATTTCTACATTTTTTTAATATAATTTTTTTCCTTTTCTTGACAATAATGTGTATAAAATAATATAATTTATAAAGAATATAAATATTTGAAAGGAGAAACAAATGAAAGATATTAAAATTCTAGAAGAAAAAGCTAATAGTATCAGAAAATCTATAGTAAAAATGATCTGTGAAGCTAAATCAGGACATCCAGGAGGATCATTATCTGCAACAGATATATTAACAACTCTATATTTTTCAGAAATGAATATAGACCCTGCAAATCCTAAGATGGAAAACAGAGATAGATTTGTTTTATCAAAAGGACATGCAGCTCCTGCACTATATGCAACATTAGCAGAAAGAGGATACTTTGATAAAGAACTTCTTGTAACATTAAGAAAATATGGATCTTTCCTTCAAGGACATCCAGATATGAAAAAAGTACCAGGAGTAGAAATCTCAACAGGATCATTAGGACAAGGATTATCTGTAGCTAATGGAATGGCTTTAAATGCTAGAATTACTGGAGAATCTTACAGAACATATGTAATACTTGGAGATGGAGAAATTCAAGAGGGACAAGTTTGGGAAGCAGCAATGACAGCAGCTCACTATAAACTTGACAATGTATGTGCTTTCCTAGACTTTAACAATTTACAAATTGATGGAAATGTAAATGAAGTTATGGGAGTTGAACCAGTTGATGCTAAATGGGAAGCTTTTGGTTGGCATGTTATAAAAATAGATGGACATAACTTTACAGAAATTTTAAATGCTTTAGAAGAAGCTAAAAGTGTAAAAGGAAAACCAACTATTGTTATAGCTAAAACAATAAAAGGTAAGGGAGTTTCATTTATGGAAAATGTATGTGGATTCCATGGAGTAGCTCCAACAGCAGAAGAAACTGAAAAAGCATTAGCTGAATTAAATAGCAAATAATCTATAAGAAAAATCCAGGAGGGACTAACAAATGAGTAAAAAGGCTACAAGACAAGCTTATGGTGAAGCTTTAGTAGAACTTGGAAAAATAAATAAAGATATCGTAGTTTTAGATGCAGACTTAACTAAATCTACAAAAACTAGTATGTTTCAAAAAGAATTTCCAGAAAGACATTTTAATGTAGGAATTGCAGAAGCTGACCTTATGGGAACAGCAGCAGGACTTGCAACTTGTGGAAGAATCCCATTTGCTTCAACATTTGCAATGTTTGCAGCAGGAAGAGGATTTGAACAAATTAGAAATACAATAGCATACCCAAAACTAAATGTAAAAATAGCTCCAACTCATGCAGGAATCTCTGTAGGAGAAGATGGAGGATCTCACCAAGCTATTGAAGATATAGCTATAATGAGAGCTATACCAGGAATGGTAGTACTTTGTCCTGCAGATGCTGTGGAAACTAAAAAAATGGTATATGCAGCAGCAGAATATGAAGGACCAGTATATATTAGAATGGGAAGACTAGATGTAGAAACTATATTTGATGAGGAAACTTATGATTTCCAAATTGGAATAGCAAACACAGTTAGAGAGGGAAATGATGTTACAATAGCTGCAACAGGACTTATGACTTATGAAGCTATAAAAGCAGCTGATATTCTTGCACAAGAGGGAATCTCTGTAAGAGTAATCAATGTGGGAACAATCAAACCTCTTGATGGAGAAACAATATTAAAAGCAGCAAAAGAAACTAAATTTATAATAACAGCTGAAGAACACTCTGTTATTGGAGGTTTAGGATCAGCAGTATCAGAATTTTTATCAGAAGTATATCCTACTAAAGTTAAAAAATTAGGAATCTATGATAAATTTGGACAAAGTGGAAAAGCTACAGAACTTTTAGAAAAATATGAGCTAACAGCAGCTAAATTAGTAGCTATGGTAAAAGAAAATATGTAGTTTTATATTAATTAAGGCTGACTTTGAACTATAATTAAGGTAGATTTTAGTCAGCCTTAAATTTTGTTGAGAGAATTTTTAATGATGGAGTGGATATGAATAATAATTTAATGATGAGAGTTGAAAGAAATAGTTATACTAAGCATAGAACTAAGATAAAAAAGAAAACATTTATTCTTCTAGTTATATCCTTTATCATTTTAAATTTTTTCTTATCAGTTTTAATTAATATATCTTCAATAAATAAAAAAATTGATAACAGCTATTTTTTTACAGCTGATTTGAAAAGTGAATTAAAAGAAGAGGAAAAAAACAAGATAGAGGTAGAGATTTTAGGATTAGAAGGTGTGAGAAAAGTTAGATATTTATCTAAGGAGGAAGCTTTTAAAAATCTTCAAACTCAATTAGATGTGGCGATACCTAAAGGAGAGAATCCACTTTCAGATTCTTTACTTATATATTTTAATAAATTAGATGATGCAGAAAAAATACAAGAGAATTTAGAAAATAATCAAAATATCAAGGAAGTATTTGTAGATGCAGCTTTTATCAGTTATCAAGAGAGGGAGAAAAAATTCTATAACCTTCTTTTTGCTATGATGATGATAGTGTTAGTAGTTCCTTCAATTTTAGGGATCTACTATATTTTCTATAATGCTGTGGCTATAGATTTTTTAAACTATAATGATATTATTCCAGATGATAGAGCAAACTCAAGAAGAGCTAAAAAAGTGAATCTTCTTCCATTTACTGGAGCAGCTTTAATGGGAACCTTGATATTTTTTAATGTTTATACATATTTTAGAGAAGAGATAATAGAGATAAGTAGTAAGTATCTTATTCTTAGCATAGGAGAGATATTTGTTGTACAAGTTTTAGCAATAATAGCTATAAATATGATAATATGGATAAATCCTTTGAGACTTAGAGTTCTTTTTAAGGAGGAGTCTTGAAAAAGGTAGTTCTGTTTTTTATGATTTTTAGTGTTTTAGCTTTTTCAGATAGTGTAACAGATATGAAAAAGAAAGTAAAAAATATAGAACGTCAAATTAACCAAAAAAACACTAGAATAAAAACAATAGATGTAGAAAAACAAAAAATTCAAAAGCAGATTAAAGATATAGAAGATGATATTGTAAGAATAGAAAAAGATAGAGAAAAAACAGTTGAAGAGATAAAAACTGTATCTAAAAATATAGAGTATGGAGAAAAAAATTTAGATGTCAGTTCTGATGTAATGAAAAGAAAAAAGCTTGAGTATAAAGCTAAACTTATAGCTTGGAATAGATACTCTTGTGATAAAGATGATTTTAGCAATCAACCTCTTATGAGGAAAAATTTTAAAAATCTTCTACTTGGAGATCTGAAAAAGATGGAGTATATTCAATCTGTTCAAGTTGACATTAAAACAGTAAAAAAAGATATTGAGAGAGAGAAAATAAAGCTTAGTAACCTTAGAAATAAGCTAGCTCAAAATCTTAGAAATATCGATAGAATGAAGAAAGAAAAAAATATACTTATTGCTAAGTTAAATAATGAAAAATCAACACATGTAAAAACTATTAGTAAACTTCGTAAAGAGAAGGAGAGAATAGAAAAGCAGATAAAACAAATTATCGTTGCAAGAACAAAAACAGATACAAAGGTAGTAAATAAAAGTCAAGCTTATTCAAAACTTGGTAAAACTTTAAAACCTGTAGAGGGGAAAATTGTAGTGGTTTTTGGACAGGAAAAGGAAAAGGGAGTATCAAGTAATGGAATAGAGATAATGGCTCAAATGGGTAGAAAAGTAGTAGCCTCATCAGGTGGAAAAGTTATCTATGCAGATAATTTCCAAGGTTTAGGAAAAGTTGTAATGATAGACTATGGATATAATATGATTGGTGTCTATGGAAATCTGATCTCTACAAATGTAAAACTTAATCAAAGAGTTGAAAAAGGTGGAGATATTGGAGTATTAGGATTATCAACAGAAGGAAAACCTAACTTATACTATGAAGTGAGATTTAATTTAAAACCTATCAACCCTGTTCCTATGTTTTAGCTAGGAGGATAAAAGTGAAAAAAGTTTGCATTATATATAATACTGAAAAAGAGATAGCTCAAGAGTTGTATAGAGAGAGTGTAGAATATTTTCAAAAAAGGAATATAGAAATTTTAGATAATAATAGAGGTAAAGAGGCAGATTTTGCAGTGGTTATTGGTGGTGACGGAACACTATTGAGATCTTTTAAGCAATTTATCTTTAAAGAAAATTTCTATGTAATAGCTATAAATGCAGGAAGTTTAGGTTTTTTAACAGAGATAAAGAGAGAGAATATATTTGAGGAGTATGATAATTTTCTCAATAATGATTTCAAATATGAGACTAGATATATTTTAGAGGCAAAGATAAAAGAGAAAACTTATTATGCACTAAATGAGATTGTAGTTTCAAAAGCTGGGATCACTTCAAGAGTTTTAAGAATAGCTTTTACAGCAAATAATGAGTATATGTGTACATATAAAGGTGATGGGGTAATAGTTGCAACTCCAACAGGATCAACAGCTTACTCAATGTCAGCAGGAGGACCAATTTTAAAATCTAGTATGAAAGCTATGGTGATAACTCCTATAGCTCCACACAATCTCAATACAAGACCTATAATTATAGGTGGAGATGAAAAATTAGAACTTCAAATGGCAGATAAAGAACGTACTGGACAAGTTATAGTTGATGGTCAAGTAAGTGAGGAGATAGATAGCAATACAACTATTGAGATAGAATATTCAAAAATGAGATTAAATCTTGTAATACCTAAGAACAGAAACTATTATAGTGTTCTTAGAGAAAAATTAAAATGGGGAGATAATCTATGTTAAGAGAGCTTAAAATAGAAAATCTAGCTATAATAGATGAACTTGATTTAGAATTTGGAGATGGGTTAATAGTATTAACTGGTGAAACAGGTGCTGGAAAATCAATTATTTTAAGTGGAATAAACCTTTTAATAGGAGAAAAAGCCTCTGTGGATATGATAAGAGATGGAGAAGATCATCTTTTAGCTCAAGGGGTTTTTGAAATTAATGAAGAACAGGCTGAGGAACTCTCAGCCCGTTTTGGTATTGATGTAGAGGATAATGAAGTAATAGTTAGAAGATATTTTGATAGAAATAGTAGAGGAAAAGTATATGTAAATGGAGTTAGAGTATCTCTTACAAATCTAAAGGAGATAATGGGAACTCTTGTAGATATAGTTGGACAACACTCTCATCAAATGCTACTAAATAAAAATAATCATGTTAGACTTTTAGATAAATTTCTAGGAGAAGAGGGAAAAGGGTTAAGAGGAAATATAAATAGAGTCTATTTAAAATGTAAAGAGGTATCTAATAGAATAGATGAGATAGAGAAAAATAGACAGGAAGCTATTGAAAAAAGAGAGTTCTATGAGTTTCAACTGAATGAGATAAATAGAGTTGCTCCAGAAGTTGACGAGGACAATAGGTTAGAAGAGGAGTATAAAAAACTTTTTAATGCTGGAAAGATAAAGGATAAGATTTTAGATTCAAATATTCAACTTCGTGATGGAGAGGTAAATGCCCTACATTTTATCAATAACTCAAGAAGAAATATAGAGTCACTATGTAAATATGGTGAGGAGTTTGAAGAGATATTGGAGAAATTGGAGAAAGTCTATTATGAGCTTGAAGATTGTATAGATATGTTAGATACTGCTGATAGAGATATTGATATAGATGAAAATAGACTTCAAAAGGTAATTGAAAGACTTGATCTAATAAATAAGATGAAGAGTAAATATGGTGCTACAATAGAGGAGATCATAGAGTTTAGAGATAGTATAGCTGAAAAGATTAACTTATTAGAAGAAAATAGTTTTGAAGTAAAGAAATTACTAAAAGAGAAGAAAGAGGCAGAGGAAGAGTATTGGAAGTTAGCTTTAGAACTTAGAGAATTAAGATTAAATAAAGCTTTAGAGATAGAAAAACTTTTAGAGCAAGAGTTGCAATTTTTAAAAATGGGAGATGCAAGATTCCATATTGTAGTTGATAAAAATGAGCATATGGGAAATAATGGTTCTGATTCAATAGAATTTCTAATTTCTACAAATATAGGACAGGGAATGAAGCCTCTTTGGAAGATAGCCTCTGGTGGAGAGGTAAGTAGAATAATGTTAGCTCTTAAAGTTATTTTCTCAAGAGTTGACAATATCCCTATTTTAATCTTTGATGAGATTGATACAGGAGTTGGAGGGGAAACAGTAAGAAAAATAGCTGATAAACTTAGAGAGATAGGAGATCATGCACAGGTGGTTTCTATTACTCACTCTCCAGCAATAGCTGCTAGAGCACACGAACAGTTCTATATAAAGAAAGAGACAGTTAATAATAAAACTTCTACCACTGTAAAAAAATTAGATGCTAAAGGAAGAGTTGTTGAGATAGCTCGTATGTTAGCTGGTGAAAATGTAACTGAAGCTGTTTTACAACATGCAGAGGAGCTTTTAAATGAGAGATAATATTGATTTTGTAGAGAAATTTTTCAATGATGCTAGAGAAAATCAGAGATTTTCAGATAGTACCTTAGATATGTACAGTAGAGATATCAATGAGTTTAAAGAGTTTTTAGGAGAGAAGGATATTTTAGAAGTAAATAATGAGATTATCTTAAACTATATTGAAAGTTTAAAAATTAGCTATAGTGATAGATCAATATATAGAAAAGTGAGTACATTAAAAACTTTCTATAAATATCTTCTTCAAAACAGGATAATAGAATCTCTACCAATTCAAGATATTCAACTTCCAAAACTGCAAAAATTTGTTCCTAAAGAGCTGGAACTTTATGAGTTAAATATGATATTGGAGAAATGTGGAGATAGTTTTGAGGGAATAAGAGATAGTTTAATAATAAAATTGATTTATGAAACAGGGTTACAAATAAATGATATCTTAAATTTAACAAGGGATAGTTTAAAAAGATATGAGTTTAAAAGTGTAGTTGTGAATAGAGGAAAGAATCTATTTTCAGAAACAATACCTCAAGAGTTAGGAGATAGATTAAAAGAGTTTGTACATATAGTAGAGGAGGTTTTTCCAGAGAGTGAAAGAGTTTTTCCAGAGCTATCAAGGCAAAATTTTAGAGCAAGATTTATAGCCTATGGAAAAAAGGCAGGTATAGATCATGAAGTTTCTCCAAATATGATAAAAAAAGCTAATTCTCAATATAGAGAGAGTGAAGAAGGTAGAGAAACATTGTTGGAAAAGATAAAAAAAGTATATTTAGAAATAGGAATAGGAGATGATTAATAGGTGAAAGCAGGATTTATTGCTGTTGTAGGTAGACCAAATGTTGGTAAATCTACTTTGATAAATAAGCTGGTGTCTGAAAAGGTAGCTATAGTTTCAGATAAAGCAGGAACAACAAGGGATAATATAAAGGGAATTTTAAATCTGAATGATAATCAATATATCTTTATTGATACACCGGGGATTCATAAGGCAAAGCACCTATTAGGTGAGTATATGACTAATAGTGCAATAAGAATTTTAAAAGATGTAGATGTAATTCTATTTGTATTAGATGGGTCACAAGAGATAAGTACAGGGGATCAATTTGTAATGGAGAGAGTTATGGAAGCAAAGAGAACTCCAAGAATCCTTGTTATAAATAAGATTGATAAGTTATCTGATGAGAAGTTAGCTGAAAAGAGAGAAGAGGTAAAGGCAAAACTTGGAGATTTTGATGGAGTTGTTGAGATATCTGGACAGTATGCTTTTGGACTTCCTAAACTTTTAGAGGCTATTGATCCATTTTTAGAAGAGGGGATAAAATACTACCCAGATGATATGTATACTGATATCTCTGTGTATAAGATAATAACAGAGATTGTTAGAGAAAAGATTCTTTTAAAAACTAGAGATGAGATTCCTCACTCTGTGGCTATTGAGATACTTAATGTAGAGAGAAGAGAGAATGGAAGAGATAAATTTGATATTAATATCTATGTTGAGAGAGATTCTCAAAAGGGTATAATTATTGGGAAGAATGGAAAACTTCTGAAAGAGATTGGTATTGAGGCTAGAAAAGAGATTGAAGAATTAATAGGAGAGCCAATATATCTGACTCTTTGGGTTAAAGTGAAAGAGGATTGGAGAAAGAAAAAACCATTCCTTAAAGAGTTAGGTTATGTAGAGGAGAAATAAAAGAAAATTTTGTGATATTAAAAAAGCTGAGAAAACATTTTTGAATGTTACTCAGCTTTTTTATTTAAAATATAAAGTTTTATCTTCCTATTAAAATAATTAAAATAGATAGTGTTCGTTTTTATATAAAATAGAGGAACTTTTCTTTAATAGAGTCTCCATTTTTTATGTCTATTAACATAAAAAACATTAATTTCTCCTTGACAAACGATTAAAAATAGAGTAATTATATTTTATAAACACATATTTAGTTAAATTTCAGTACGCCTTTTTTATATAAAAGCGAACTTTAACTAAAAAGGTAAGCAATATAAAGAAATAGGGGGAGTTAATTATGAAAAAAAAATTTATGGTAGTAGCATTAATGGCAGCTTTATCTACTGTTGGTTATGCTGGAAATTTCAAGTTACCAAATAATAGTGTAGGTGGACCACTTAATGTTGTTGTCCAAGTAGATAAAACAAATGAAAATTTTGAAGCAGTTTCAAATGCTATTAATGGATTACAAGATGAGGTAGCTGGCAAAGCAGATGCAAATGATGTTTATACTAAAGAAGAAGCAAATAATAAATTTGCTAGTAAAGATGAAATAAATGGAAAAGTAAATCAATCAGATTTTGATGCTCTACAAGGACAAGTAAATACTAATAGAGATAATATAGCTGCTCTAGATGAACAATTATTTGGAACAGGAACAACAGGTGGAGTTATTAATGATATAAACTCTAAAAATACAGACCAAGATAATAGACTAGATAAAATAGATGAAAAAAATCAAACACAAGATAATAGACTAGATAAAATAGATGAAAAAAATCAAGTACAAGATAATAGACTAGATAAAATAGATGAAAAAAATCAAACACAAGATAATAGACTAGATAAAATAGATAATA
>JADYUE010000063.1 GCA_021531615.1 Fusobacterium varium
CGAAAATCACTGGAGTTACTTGAAAATTTATTTGTTTTTTCCACCAACACTATTTGACAAAGAGCCTGTTTTTCTATTTATATTCCCCTAACATAAATCTAAAAAATGCAGGATTTACCCAAACCTCTTTAGTTTTTACTCTTATATTCTTATTTTTAGCTAACTCTTCAACTAAAGGTTTTGATTTTTCTGGAAGTGTTAATACATGAGCATCATATCTATTATCTGATACTATATTATCTATAAGCATCTCATATCCATCGACTTTCTCTGTTTGGATAAATGGTTGCCACCAAGATTCATGTAGTAACCCTTTCTCATTTTCATCATCTTTTTTAGCATATTTATCTATTAAATCAAAAAATTTCTCTTTATCTTTTTGACTTTCAAATTGAAGTTTTAAATCATATTCTAATGGATGAGCAATTATAGTTCCATCTGGCATCTTTGTTGTAGCATAGCTTGATTCTCCCCACTCTGGAAGATATACAAATGCTGAAGTTTTTAATTCCAATTGAACCTTTGCATCTATTCCCTCACTTCTCAACATTCCAATAATTTGTGAAGCATGAATCATATCACTATGACCATAACTTGCTGTAAGTTTTTCATCAAAGTTTGCATAATCTTTTCTATCTTTAATATTATATCCAGTAGTTAATCCTTTAAGCATAGCTCTATTTAAAATAGCATTTAGTGAGCTATCCTCTACTACTTCTCCTCTGCTCCATTTATTATTTAATCTTTCAATTATATTTTTATCTGAAACATTTCCAATATAATTTTCTTCAACATTGATATAATCAGTTACAAATTTGCTTAATTTTTCATTAACATTTTTCTCTGTGTTTAGATCTTCAATAGTTAAAGCACCTAAGTCAACTAATACAGCTTTACTACTATCTTTTTTAGCCTTATACCCTTTTAAAGATTTCTCAATTTTTTCTTGAGAGTAAGTTCCTGCTAATTCCTCCATTTTCAGATCTTTAACAGCTCTTTCGTAAAGAGTTTCTCCATAAAGATTCATTGATAACAATGCTAATATTATCATCAAACTTTTTTTCATTTTTTCTTTCCTCCTAAAACTTTATTTAAAATATATAAATCCACCAGCTCTTCCAGAACTCTCTTTTTCCCTTCTAAAAGAATGAAATCTTTCATCTTCATAAGTACAATAATCATTAACTATTATATTTTTTTCTAAAATTCCATTTTTCTTTAGATTTAAAAAATTAAATTTCTGATTATCAAAATATATTTTTCCATCTTTTCTTAAAAAACTTCCCTCTATTAAATCTTCAGAAAATTTTTCTGAAAACTGTTGTAAAAATTCTTCTCCTACTTCATAATTTTTTTGAGATATTCCAATTCCAAAAGCTACTATTATATCTTCTCTCTTACTATTAAAATTTTGTTCCATCAATTTTATAGATTCTAAAGCTATCTCCTCATATGTCCCTTTCCAACCAGAATGAACAAGTGAGACAACTTTATTTTTAGCATCATAAATATATACTGGAAGACAATCAGCATATTTTGTATAAATCACTATATCTCTTCTATCTGTTATAAATCCATCTGTATTTTCAAAATAAAATATATTGCTATCTTTAGATATTATCTCAATATTTTTAGTGTGAGTTTGATATCCAGCAACTATCTTTCTATCTCCAAATTGAAAATCTTCAATAAATTTTTCCTTAGGAAGTTTTCTCACATCACCATAACTTTTTAAAGTATAGATTGCTCCTACTCCTAAATCTTCCAACTCTTTTATTCTGAAATAGTTATTTCCTTCTATATACATATTCACTCCCTACTTCAGTCTCTTTTTTAATTGTAAAACTTCTTCTAAATTCTCAGTTAATTTTTTAAACCCTTTAAAATCTAAAGATTGTACCCCATCAGATACTGCACATTCAGGATTTTCATGTACCTCTACCATTGCCCCATCTGCTCCTGCTATAACTCCTGCTAGTGTTACAGGCTCAACTAAAGATCTTCTTCCTGTTCCATGACTTGCATCTATTATTATAGGTAGGTGACTTTTCTCCTTAATCAATGGAATAGCATTAATATCAACTGTATTTCTAGTCATTGTTTCAAAAGTTCTAATCCCTCTTTCACACAAGATTATCTCTCTATTTCCATATGCCATAAGATATTCTGCTGCCATTAAAAAATCTCTTATTGTTGCACTTAAACCTCTTTTTAAAAGTACAGGTTTCCCACAACTTCCTAACATCTTCAACAAGCTAAAGTTTTGCATATTTCTAGCTCCAACTTGAAGAATATCAGCATATTTTGAGATAAGAGGAATATCCATACTATCCATAACTTCTGTTACTACAAGTAGATCATACTTATCAGCAGCTTCTCTCATATATTTTAGCCCCTCTTCTCCTAACCCTTGGAAATCATATGGAGATGTTCTTGGTTTAAAAGCTCCACCTCTCAATATTTGAGCTCCAGATTTTTTTACCTGTTCAGCTATTTGAAATACAGATTCTCTATTTTCAATAGCACAAGGTCCAGCCATAAGCATGAAGTTTCCTCCACCTATTTTTCTACCTTTAATATCTATAACTGTATCTTGTTTTTGAAACTCTCTACTTACAAATTTGTAGCTTTTTCCTATAACTACAAGTTCATCTACTCCATGAAAAGATAGAAGTCTATCCATATCAACTTTACTTCTATCACCTAATACACCTATTTTTAGAGTTTCTTCATCTTCAATAATCAGACTTCCTAATTTGTTATTTTTTAAAAACTCTAATATCCTATTTTTTTCTACTTCTCCTATACTCTTTTTTGTTTTTATGTACATAATATACCTTCCATTCTATTAAAATTTATTTATTTCTTCTTGTTTTTCTTTTTAGGGAGAGGAAGATTTTTTAAAGGTGTTACATATGTAACACCTTCATTCAAATCTAATCTAACTTTTACACAATCTTTATTTCTTGAAAAATATGCTCTCAATTTAGTTCTAATTACTGCTTCCCCATCTAAAATTTTTGAGCCGTAACCATGTATAACTTTTATCTCTTTTCTCTCTCCCCTTTTATACAAAGCATTATATTTTGTAATAAAAACCCTTAAAGCATCATCAAAATTCATATAATGCAAATCTATTTCATTATACATTATTTTTTCTCCTAAGCACTTTTTATCTTAATAGGATACCATAAATTTAATAAAATTTAAAGATATATATAAAAAAGCCGTGCAAACTAATGAATAAAATCATCAATCTGCAACAGCTCCCTATCTTAATATCTCTTTTTCAAGCTCTGCTTCTAAATCTTCAGGAGTTACAGTAGGAGCAAATCTTCTCACTACATTTCCCTCTCTATCTATAAGAAACTTTGTAAAATTCCATTTAATCTCACTACCTAAAATTGAATTTCCTAACTTTGCAATTCTATCTTTAAAAGATAGTGACTCTCTATTTTCTATCTCCTCTTTTCCCTTCTCCTTTAAATAAACATACAATGGAGCTGCATCTTTTCCATTTACGTCTATTTTAGCAAAAGTTTTAAAAGTAGTTCCATATTTTAACTGGCATATTTTTGCTATCTCCTCATTAGGTTCAGGAGCTTGTTTTAAAAATTGATTACTTGGAAAATTTAAAATCTCAAAACCTTTATCTTTATATTTTTCATATAGTTTTTCCAATCCTTCATACTGTGAACTAAGCCCACATCTTGTAGCAGTATTTACAATAAGAAGAACTTTTCCTCTATACTCCTCTAAATTTTGTTCACTTCCATCAATATTTTTAACTTTTATATTATAAAGTTCCATATTCACTCCTTTTAAAATTTTCTAGTATTACTCAACTTCAATCCCCTCAAGAAAATATTTTCCATAGTCACTTTGAGGATTTTTGAAAAACTCAACAGTTTCTCTTAATTCCTGTATCTCTCCCTTATAAAGAAGTAAAACTCTATCTGATATATTATATACTACACCTAAATCATGAGATATAAAAATAAAAGTTGTTCTATATTCTCTATTAAATTTTCTTATTAGATTAAGAATTTGATTTTGTATTGATAGATCAAGAGATGCTACTGGCTCATCACAAACAACAAGTTTAGGATTTAAGATCATAGCTGCTCCAATTACTACCCTTTGCCTCTGTCCACCACTTAATTCTGAAGGGTATTTATCCTCGCTATTTTCATCTAAGCCTATCTCTTTAAGCATAGCTTTTACCCTTCTTCTTCTCTCATTCTTATCCTTTACACCATTTACTTTCAATGGCTCTTCCAATATACTTCCTATTTTCATAGCAGGGTTTAAAGAGCTATAAGGATCTTGAAATACCATCTGTATCTCTTGCACTTTTCTTTTCTCCAAAGGTCTGCCTAGAAAAACTATCTCTCCACTATCCTCTTTTTCTATTCCTAATAAAATCTTTCCAATAGTAGATTTTCCAGCTCCTGACTGCCCTACTATTGAAAATATCTCTCCCTCTTTTACATCAAAGGTTATATTTTTTAGTATCTCCTTTTTCTCCTTTGAAAAAAAGCTCCCTATCCTATATGATTTAGTTAGATTTTTAACTTGTAAAAACATCTTTATCTCCTCTTGTCCATAGAGTTTTTGAAAGTCCTATCAATTTCTTTACATATATATGTTCTTGATGTTGAAAAATCTCTTCACAACTATTTTCTTCAACTATTCTTCCTTGATACATTACACTTACTCTATCTACAAAATCTCTCACTGAATCTAAATCATGAGATATAAATAAGATTGAGATTCCTAAATTCTTTCTTATCTCTTTAAAAAGATTAATTACCTCTTTTTTAGTTCTCAAATCCAATGCAGTAGTTACCTCATCTGCTATTAATAGATCTGGCTCTCCTATTAATGCTCCTGCTATAACTACCCGTTGTCTCTCTCCTCCACTTGTTTCATGGGGATATTTTTTTAAAAACTTTTCAATATCCTTTATTCCAACTTTTTCTAAAAGAGTGACTATTTTTTCTTTCCAATTTTCACTTGTTCCATAGTGTGATTCATAAAGTTTTTTTAATTGACTCCCTATTTTAATTGTAGGATTTAGAGAGATAAAAGCATTTTGAAATACTGCACCTATTTTGCAATTTTTTTCAAACTTCTCATATTTTATAATACTACGTTCTGGTAAAATTCCCAAAATAAATTTAGTAGTTAACGTTTTCCCACTTCCTGACTCTCCTACAAGTCCTACTACTTCACCTTTTTCCATATGAAAATCTATATCTCTTAAAAGTTTTTCTCCATCTATCTCTAAATTTAATTTCTCTATATTCAATATCATCAGAATCTTTTTCCTCTCTTTTCCAGTTTATTCATCTGATAAACTGTAAATATTATAGCCAACCCTGGTACAATAGTAAACCAAGGAGCTGATAAAAAATATGATTGTGATTGATTTAATATATTTCCCCATGTTGGATATGGTGGTTGTATTCCTAAACCTAAGTATCCTAAACCTGCCTCTGTTAAAATAGCTCCTGCAAACCCTGTTGTAAAACTTATTAAAACAGATTTCATTATATTAGGTAAAATATGATAGAAGATTATTCTAATATTTGATACTCCATAAGTTTTAGCAGCTATTACATACTCCATATTTTTCTCTTTTTTTACTAATCCCCTTACCATATTTACACATCTTGGAAGATAAATTATAAATATTGCTACTATCATAGAAAGAAAACCTGTTTTTAAAACTATTATAACTCCTAAAGCTATTAAAATTGAGGGTATCGCTATTATTACCTCTATAAAAGATGTTATTATAGAATCTAAAGATTTTCCATAATACCCTGCTATACTTCCAATTATTGTTCCTACTATTACTGATAGAGCAACTGAAACTGATGCTATCAACAAGGTATAAAAAGATCCTAAAATTAATCTACTAAAAATATCCCTTCCCATATTGTCACAACCTAAAATATTTTCTAAATTAGGTGGAGTTAAAATCTTATTATCATTTATTGCATAGGGATCTTGATAGAAAAATAGTATTAAAAATAGAAGTATAAGAATTAAAACAATATATTTTCTCTTCATACTATTTTTCCTCCTTAATTCTTGGATCTATTATAGAATAAATTATATCTATAAAGAAATTTATCAGCACAAGAACAACTGAAGTATAGAAAATAAGCCCTTGTATCAAAGGAATATCCCTTGTTAAAACTGATGTTATTAAAAGTCTACCTATTCCAGGAATAGAGAAAATCTGCTCTATTATAACTATCCCTGTAATAAGATCTATTACCATCATTCCAGCTAAAGGAACTACTGGTAAAATAGAATTTTTTAATATATAGAGATTTAACCATTTCATCTTCATTCCATTAACAAAAAGATATTTAATATATTCCTCTCTCATCTCATATTCAAGATTACTCTTAATATATCTTGTTATCACTCCAATATTTGGTATAGCTATCACTGCACAAGGTAAAAGTAGTGAAGTAAAGCTATTATTATACCCTACTGAAAATAATCTCAATATAACCCCAAAAACAAACATAAATATTATACCTAACCAAAATGATGGAATAGATATACAGATTCCAACTAAGAAATCTCCAAATTTCTTTATATGTTTATTTTTTACTTTATACAAAATAAATGATAGTGGAATAGAAACTAAAAACACTATTGCAATGGAGATTAAAGCTATCTCCATTGTCAATGGTAATCTTTCTAAAATCAATTTCATTACAGGTTCAGAGTATTTGAAAGAGTTTCCAAAATCTCCAACTAATACTCCTTTACCCCAATCTAAATATCTTGCAAAAAAACTCTTATTTAATCCCAGTGTCTCTCTCAATAACTCAATATCCTCTGGTGAGCTTTCAACTCCCAATATTGCTGCTGCTGGGTCTCCTGGAATCATCTCTAATAATAGAAATGAAAGTGTACCTATTAAAAATATGGAAAATATCATTTTCACAAATTTTTTTAAATAAAACATCTTTATTCTCCAATGCTTAACTTAGCGAAGTTAATAAATGATAAAGGATAATATACAAATCCCTCAATATTTTTGTCCATTGCTGTTATTAGCTTAGGATCCATTATATATACTGCTACATGATTCTCTCTTAAAATCTCTTGAGCTCTCTTGTAGTTTGCAATTCTTTTATTTTCATTAGGTGATAGTTTAGCTTCAGCTATAAGCTTATCATATTCAGAATTACTATAGTTATAGAAATTTTTTGGGTAGTCAGAAACATATCTTCTTAAAATTGAATATGGATCTAATTTACCTGTAAGCCCTACTATTGTAGCCTCATGTTTTCTTCCGCCATATACATCTGATAACCATGTTGCCCACTCTACTGTCTCAATATTCATAGTAACTCCAACCTCTTTAAGTTGTTCAGCTATTACTTGAGCAGTATTAACGTGCATTATATAGTTGCTTGGAACTCTAACTGTAAATGTTAAATCTGAGTATCCAGCCTTTGCTAATAATTCTTTAGCTTTTTCTACATCTCTAGTTTCTCCTATATTTTCAATGCAATATTTTTTCATAATTGGACTCATATTTGTTTCAAGTTTTATTCCTAGTCCACCCATTACATTTTTTATTATAGCATCTTTATCTATTGCTAAATTTATAGCCTCTCTAACCTCTTTATGTGAGAATGGCTCAAATTTATTATTCAATGCTAAAAGTTGAACTGTATTTTGAGCTCCTGAAACTGTTTTAAAGTTTTTCAATTCATTTACTCTTTTTGAGTCAACACGAGGTAACATATTTATCTCTCCAGATAATAGTTTTAAGAAAGCTGTCTCAGCATTTGGAGTTACAAATACCTCTACATCATCAATCTTTGCCTTTTCTCCCCAATAATCATCATTTTTAGTAAGAGTTAATTTTTGTTCTTTTTCATAACTAGCTACTTTAAATGCACCTGTACCTATTGGATTTTTATCTAGTGAATCTCTATTTTCATCAGGAACAATAGCCTCTGTCATAGAGTAGATAAAAGCCGAATCTGGTTGAGTAAGTTCAACACTGACTTCATTATCCCCAGTTATCTTAATATCCTTTATATTTGCAAACATAGCTTGAGCTGGAGTGTCTCCCTCTCTACCTGACATTTTTCTCAATGAAAACTCAACATCTTTTACATCAAGAGGGTTCCCATTATGGAATTTAATATTATCTCTAATTGTAAAAGTATATGTCAATCCATCATCTGATATTTTATAATCCTTTGCTACTGCTGGAATTAATCCTCCATCTACATCTGGCATTACAAGCCCTTCAAATACATTCATCATTATCTCTTCAGTACCACTTGATACCATCTTATAAGGGTTTAAACTATCTATATCCATGCTCATTATTGTCTTTACAACTTTTTTGTCCTCTTTTTTCTCTTCACTGCCACACCCTGCTAATACTACTCCTAAAATTGCTCCCAATACTAGCCCTTTTTTACTTAAATTCATTTTTCCCTCCTTGATCTCAGAAAATATTTTTTAAATAGTTAGTGCTTTACAATAAAGCTTAGTATACTGAATCTGATTTATCCTATCATATTTTCTAGGTTATTTCAATGTATATCTTGCTTCATTGTTTTCTTAAATTTTACTTTTGTTTAATATATCTATACTAAATGATTTTTCAGAAATTTTCAAGGTTTTTGTTCTCTCTTATCTTCTTTGGGGTAAAAATCATTCAAAAAAAATGAATTAATATACAAAAAAAGCCCATAAGGGCGAGGTGTGTTGGCTATTTCCTATTTTTGTCAATCCAGTTACAGATGATACTAGCTAGTATACTTGCAACCACCTGTAATAGCAGCTCTTTTAGAAATTCCATTACAACACCTCCGAATTAATATAAGTCTTATATACACAAGTGTTCTGACGACTCATGTATATAATACAAGCCCCCAAAAATTGAGGGCTTATATTATTCAGAACTTTTTATAACTTATATTAATCCATTACCCTTATGGGTGGTGTTTCTACTTTAATGATATCATAGATCTTTACAAAAGTAAATAATGAAAAATTGGTTCTCTTTTATCTATTCTAATATTTTAGAGCAATAATAAGAGGACAGTAAAAAAACTGCCCTCTCTAACTATTTAATTTATTATCTTCCAACTTTAAATTTATAAGATGCTCCAGCTCCTATTGCAAATGATTCTGGATTTCCTGCTGTTGCAGAGTATTTAACATTTACATTAAAGTTATCTGTTGGTGCATATGCTACTCCTACTGCAACTGATTGTGCATTTCCATAGTGTCCAAATCCTGCTCCAATAGCCATTTCTCCTGCTTGTACATTTTGGAAGTCAACTGCATTCATAGCTGCCATTAGTGATAATCCTTCATTCATCTTTTCATCTAATCTATCTACTCTATCTTCTAAATGAGTAATTCTTGCTTCATGGTTATTTAATCTTCTGTCTTGTGTTTGATTTTTTTCATCTATTTTATCTAGTCTATTGTCTTGTACTTGATTTTTATTATCTATTTTATCTAGTCTATTGTCTTGTGTTTGATTTTTTTCATCTATTTTATCTAGTCTATTGTCTTGTGTTTGATTTTTTTCATCTATTTTATCTAGTCTATTGTCTTGT
>JADYUE010000064.1 GCA_021531615.1 Fusobacterium varium
CATAGCATTTTCCCTTTTTAATTGTTCATTTTCGATTTTTAACTTTTCAATTTCTTTTCTAAGTTTGACGATTTCAAGTAACAAATCTTCAATTTTAATTTATAGCTGAGTAGTTACGATTATCTATTTTGATTTTTTCTATTTTTTTTAATCTTTCTATTTCTGTTTTATTTACCATTATTTGTTTCCTTTTTGAAGTTTGACTTATCATTTTTATCTTATTTTTCCAATAAAGATTTTATTTTACAAAGTAGCTTATTTAATTTATCTTTTTCCTTTTGATTCAAATTATCATATTTTTCTTTTATTTGAGTTTGAAGGAATGTTAGTTCTTCCATTTCAAAAACAAGCTCTTCTTTTGGAGAATCTTCAATTAATAATGGCTCTACTTTTTTATTTATTATATCAACAGCTGCTTGATATTCTATTCCTTCTATATCTATTTTCTCTAATAATTCTTGTTCCTTATATAATTTTTCAACAGCTTTTACAGGTATTATCGAGATTATATGTTTAGCTGAATTATTACTAGCTTTTTTGTATAGTTCATATCTTTTTCTATATCTCAAAGCTGTATCTTGTTTATAACCTGACACAAGTAAAAATCTAGTATATAATCCATCTTTTCCTTGACCTGCTAATTTTTCAAAAACTTCTGTAAGTTCTTTTCCTATAATTATATTACCTGCTCCATTTATTGTTAAAAGCTCTAGTGTCTTTTTATTTAAAAATTCTATAAGGTTTTTATCATCTGTTAAGTCATTATATAAATCTGTAGGTATTTGAAAAATCTTTTCCATATTATTATTAGGTAGTGTTAAAGATTTTTCTTGATTTTCTACCACAGCTTTTTCTTCTGTTTCTTTTTTTCTAGCTGCTAATTTTGCTTTAAATAACTCTTGGGTTCTATTATTTACTTTTGCCATTATTGTCCTGCCGTTGCCAAAAATCTATAAAAATATAGAAATTTGTTTATTTCCTTCTTCACAGAATCTGATTTTGCCGTAGCTACTTTCATTTGATGTAACTCTCCAAAGGCTTAAATTCGGATACAACGCGTCCTACACATTAGCATTTTCTTCTTTTTGAAATTATGCTAATTTATACATAGATAAATTTAGTGAAGCATTATAATCTCTATCAATCACCGCTCCACAATGTGGACATCTATAAACTCTATCTTTTAATTTTAAATCTTTCTTTATAAAGCCACATTCACTACAAGTTTTTGATGAGGGATAAAATCTATCTGTTATTACTAATTCAATTCCATATAACTCTGTTTTGTATGTTAAATATTTTCTAAATTTATTAAAACATTGTTTTCTTACTGAATTAGACAGATGTTTATTTTTCAGCATTCCAGAAACATTCAAATCCTTTATTACAATTCTGTATGGTTTGGTTTTCACTATATTTGTTGTAACTTGATGAAGATAGTTATTTCTAATATTAGCTAATTTCCTATGTATTAGTTTTGTTGTATTCTCTAATTTCTCTATATTTTTAGTTTTTATAAATTGACAACGTCCACCTCCCTCTTTTTTAATTTTATTCATCTCATATTTTCTACTAATTTGTCTTTGTTTCTGTTTTAATCTTTTTTCCAAATTTTTAACTTCTTTAGTTTTATTAATATTTTTAAAAACTTTTCCATCTGAACAAATAGCTAAATCTTTTAATCCTAAATCTATACCTAATGAAATATCTGTTAATTCTTCCTGCTTTTTATCAACTTCCACTCCTACGGATATATACCAGTATTTATTATCATAAGTAACTCTAGGATTATTATATTTAACATTCCTTGGTATTTGTTCATTTGTTTTTATCCACCCTATTTTTTCAATCAAAACTTTTTTCTCTTTAACTTTTAATTTTACAGGATCGTTATAAAAACTAGGTTTACTTTTCTTTTTACTTTTAAATTTTGGCTTATTAACTAAACCTTTAAAAAAACTTTTATAGGCATTACAAGCATCTTTTACAGCTTGTTTAGCAACAGTATTTGACACTTCATTTAACCAAGTTAGTTCTGACTTCTTTAATTGAGTTAATTCTTTTCTAATAGTTCCATCGCTAATAAATTTACCACCATTTTTATAATTTTCTTCCTGTTTTGTAAGAGTATAGTTATAGATAAACCTAGCAGTTCCTACAGATTGCCACAATTTTTGTTCTTGCTCTTTAGTTGAATAAATTCTAACTTTCTTCGCAAGTATCATCTTCTATTAACTCCTTAATCATTTTTTATGTTATTTAATATTATATAAATTTACATATTTTTAATAACAGTTCTAAGCCTTCCTTCTTTAATAACTAAGTAGCACAATGCAATTTATTTTTTACTTTCTCGCACCGTGCGAGAAAGTAAAATTATAATTTTAGAATAACATCTAATAAAGATTCTTGAGCTGCTGCAAGGATTTTAGCTCTACTTTCCCAAATAGTTTTACCCTTTCTGGCTAAAGTTTCTACTTGTGAAAGTTCTTTAATAGGCTCAGGGAATACTATATCTGTTCCCTCTATTGCTTCTTTAATATCTTTTAAGATTCCTTTTTGAGTTGCTGTTGGTCTATATTTATTAACTATGATAGAATGTATCTTTTCTACTCCTGTTTCTTTTATAACGTTTATAGCCCCTTTAAGTGTTGGATTATCACAGAACATAGGAATAATAACTTTGTCTGAACAAGCAACGAAAGTACTATCTATTTTCATTGTAGGAATACTGTCAATTAAAATATAATCATATTCCTCTTGCATTTTCTTTATAAATTCAGGCAATTTTTCCAAGAATCTATCGGTAAAAAGAGAACTCTTAGTAGGAATAAAATAAAGATTAGTTCTTAGTTTTACTGTTTCAACCTTATCATTCATTACACAATATCTAAGGTCTTTTTTGAAATCTATCTTATCAACTTCATCATCAGATAAAGTATAATCTAAAATATTATTTTGCGAATCTGATGTAAGTAATAGCACTTTTTTGTTCTGCATAGCAAGTCCGTATCCTAGCTGAACAGTTAAAAAAGTTTTACCAATTCCACCTTTGTTTACTTTGATACTAAAAACTTTCCCCATCTCTTTTTTACTCCTTTCTATTACAATTTTATCATCTACCTCTATAACTTCTACTTCATTATCCTCTGAAGTAAGGTTCATTGCCTTTATAACTGCTGAAGGAATATTTAATCTAGTTATTAAATAATCTTTATCCTTATACACTTTTGTAAAATTAAGTTTTATATTTTTTTCTATAATATTTTTATCCTTTGATTTAATAGGATTTTCAAAACTTCCTTTTTGTATTGTTATTTTATTATCTTTAAAAGAAAATTTTATATCATTTTCTTTTATTGAGATACCTAAAATCTCTATCATTTCTCTATCTACATTTAACACTGCACTACTTATAACATTTGGATTTTCTTTTTTATAAAAAATACCTATTCTCTTTTTCATCTTACCACCCTTCCAAAAATCAGGTAAATTTTAATCATCAGTTTTTAATTTATTTTCCTGCTCTAATATATCATATTCTTTTCTTAATTCCAATAATAACTCTTCTTCACTTGGTAAATAAAGCATATACTTTGAAGCAAATATCTGTTTTTCCCCTTTAGGTAAAGTATACTTTACTATTGAATCGCTTTTATCTGCACAAAGAACTATTCCTATAGGAGGATTATCTCCCTCATTCATCATTTCTTCTTGAAAATAATGAACATACATTTGCATTTGACCTAAATCCTGATGAGTTAAATCTTCAAGTTTTAAATCAATAAGAACAAAACACTTTAAAATATAGTTATAAAAAACTAAATCTATATAAAAATGTCTTCCATCAAAAGTTATTCTTTTTTGTCTAGCAACAAAAGAAAATCCTCTTCCAAGTTCTAATAAAAATTTCTGTAAATGATTTATAAGAGATTGCTCTAAGTTTTTCTCTAAAAAATCTATATTCTCAGGTAATCCTAAAAATTCTAAAACATAAGGGTCTTTTATTATATCTTCAGGTCTATTTTTTTAGGTTCTAGCTTATATATCTCTTGAAAAACTTTCTCTTTATTTTTACTTGATAAAATTCTCTCATAAAAAAGTGTCGTTATTTGTCTTTCAAGCTGCCTTGTACTCCAGTTAGATTTTATAGTTTCCTCTATATAAAAATTTCTAGCATTCTCATTTTCTATTCTCATAAGAAGTCTATAATGTGTCCAACTCAATTCGCTACGCAGTGCGTAGCTTTTTGGAAAAGTTAAATAAAACTGTCTCATATTTTTTAGATTAGCTACTGTAAATCCTTTTCCAAATTCCTTAGTCATCTCTTTAGAAAGATTTTTTAGTAGTGCTATTCCATATTCAGCTTTTTCATTGCCGCTTTGTTTTTCTACTATTATTCTTCCTATATTCCAATAAGCCTCTACCATAGCATTATTTGTAGCTTTATAAACCTTATTTCTAGCTTCTTGCAGTATTTTTCTTACTTCTTCAAAAATAATTTTTTCCTGAATTTCTAATACCATTTTTAACCTCTTAGTTTTTGTCTTTTTTAATACTCTTATTGTTTTTTCTATATGTTTATGATATAATTAATGTGCGGAGGGGGTATATCGTAAGGTTGCCCTTTTTTTATTTGTCTTATATAAAGAAAGGCTCTTATTTCTAAGAACCTTTCTATTTTTTTATCCTATTGCTGCAAAATTATCTTTTAGAAACCAATTCAAAGAAATCTCTATAATGTTTTTCTGTTTTGAATTGGTGTTCAAAGATAACTTCTCCTTTTCTTTTAATAACCACAGTAACACTTCCATCTAAATTGTAATGTAATTTCATATGCTACCTCCATAATTTTAATATTTTTAAGGAGCTAAATACATTACCTTTGCGGAGGGGATATATTATAGTTCCTTTTTATATTATATATCATATTACATTTTTTCAAAAAAGTCAATCAAAATTTATTTTTTTGTGTTGACTTCTTGAAATTAATCTTCCATTCCATTAGAAATCCAAGTATCAAAACCTATTTTTACAATATTTGCCGTATAATATCCTCCATTTTTATCATCTGAATGATATGTAAACCAACTTTTAGGGTCTTTAGTTTTGTCTTTTTCTACCAGCAAATTTATAAAGTTATTATAACTAGACTCTGAATAAACTAAAGGAGAATTTCCATTTTTATTTCCAATTGATGAAAGATTAGAAGCCTTTGTAAATGCTTTTCCTATCCAGACTTTATTATTAATTCCAACATCTTTACGCCCTGCTTTAACCACTAGTTCCTGAGCTGTAGACATACCAATTCCAACTTTTATTTGTGGTAATGAACGCTTTTTTAATAATTCATTTAACATTCTCATATAAATATTAATATAAAATGTTTTATCTGCTAATTCATATTCATCATTTTTATTTGGAGAAGTATAAATAGCATATACGCAATCTCCACGAATACCAATTTCACGATAATTAGGGTCATCTTTAAGAATTGAAATTATCTCTGAACAAAAACTTCTTATAATACGAGCTGTATTCTCATTTAGACTTTTAAATAATTTACTAGAATCTACAATATCAATAAATAAAGCTCCTACCCACGCTTTAATTCCATTTTCATAAGTAAACTCCGAATCAGATAAAGGAATAGTACTCCTTTCTTCAATTTTAGTTGAAGATTTTAATATTTTTTCAACTGTTTCTTTTGATTTTTGATAGTCATACATTTTATCACCTTATAATTCTATTCCATAGGTTTTATTTTTTCTTCTATAAAATTAATTTCTTCCTCTGCTACTTATGGACAAATAAGTTTAATATTAATATTTATTACTAAATTTTTTGTTATAAGTTCTTGAGGAAAATATGAAGTTCCTTTATCTGTATAATAATCTGTAGCTCAATAAATATTTTTTTGAGTTGTTCTATCTTTTATAAGAGTATCAAATAATTTTTCAGAAATATTTATAAGGTCTTGTTTTATAATGTCTATCATAAGTATTTCCCCTTTTTTATCGTTTTTAAAATTTAAGAATCAATATCATTAATTTTAATCATTGATTTTATTTTTTGTTAATGATTATTTGATATTGATTAGTGTAGAAATCCTGCTCACAAGTGAGCAAGTTTTCCGCTCACAAGTGAGTGGCTTTTTTGCTCACTGTAAATTAAATTTTTTAGTGAACGATACAGTGATGTAAATTCCGCTCACTATGCGTTCACTTAGGTATTTATTAAGTTTATAAACATTAAAAAATTTTTATAGATAGTCATATTTTTAGTTCACTTTCGTTCACTAAAGTTAAAATTTTTTATAAATTCGTTCACTAAATTAATTTTTTTTGTTCACTAAATTAGTAAAAATCGTTCACTAAATTAATTTTAATAAAATCTTGCTCACAGTCGTTCACTTAGATATTTATTAGTTTTAAATGAATAAATTGATAAAAAACTTTAAGGGAATGATTCACTTATTTTTTTAGATTTTATATAATTTTTGATTTGTGCCGTTCACTTCCGCTCACTAAAATGGAAAGCCTGATTTTAAAAGAAAAGGCAGCCTTGGTAAGCTGCCTTTAAAATTTAATATTGATGATTTTTCTAGTATAATATCGCTCACACTTCGTTCACTTAGATATTTATTATAGTTATAGAAGTGAAAGTTAAATTTTATGTTTGCTCACATATTTGTTCACTAAATTTTTATAAATTATTTTCCGCTCACATATGCGTTCACTAAATTTTTTATAAATTATCTTTTCGCTCACACCTCGTTCACTTAGATATTTATTGATATTATAACTAACTAGCTTCTTCTAAGTGTTTCTTTAAGATTTTGATAATGTAAGGTCTTATTGTTGAAGAAAATAGAATAGGATTTTTTCTCATCTCATTTAAAAAAGTTAAGCTTATTTTTTGTGATGAAGAACATAGTTCTACAGCTTCTTTTTCTATTCTTTCTTTTTCTTCAAAAGAATAATTTTCATATTCACTCATTAACTTATCATCATCTTCATTAGGTGTAAAGATGTCATTTTTTACTTCTTTGATTGAATTATAAGAAATAGATTTAGTATCTTTTTTAGATTCTGATTTTTTTTCTTCTGTCTTCTTTTCTTTTGAAGAAGCTTTAGATACAACTTGTCTTTCTCCTTTAGCAATTTTACTAGAGAATAATGCTCCAATGTTTTTAACTTCAGGAGTTGCCTTGATGTTTTCATAAGTTTCTTTTAAATAAAGAATTACATCATTATCACTCATTTTTTCTCTAAGTTTTTTTACAGCCTGTTGATTTTTATAAGTGTATGAAATATCAAATTTTTTAAATAGTTCTTCAAAATCTTTTTCATCAAAGACAAGCTCAGGAATTATAGCGTCTTCCTCTTCAGGTTCTTCTTCTAAAAAGCCTTTGAAGTCAGCTATTTTATTTATAAGAACATCTTTTGTATCTTTTCCTGAGTAACTTATATTTAACTCTTTACACATAATTCTTAAATTTTTGAATGTTATATTTTTTAAGTCCTGAACTGAAGAAGCTTCAGATTTAGGATTAACTGGTATAATACCCTGTGCAGGAGTTCCACCTTGAAGAATTTTTTCTTTTTCTTCTAATATCTTTTCTATTATTTCTAACTTAGTATTTTTACCTGAATAAGATACTTTAAATTTCTTGCAGATAAATCTTAAATCTTTAAAAGTTAGATTTGATAAAGTAGCTTCAGATACATTCAAAAGATTTGATATATCTTCCTGCTCCTTATTTTCAAAAATGATTCTCTCATAAGAAAGTTCCATAGCAGTTTTATTAAGACTCATTATATCATTAATTTTTTGAAGGTTTATTTTGTAGTAAGTTTTAAGTGGAATACCTTCTCTTTTTATAAATACAAGTTCTTTTTCAGCTGCTGTGTTTTTAAGTTTTGATACTTGTGAACTTGTAAGCCCTGTCATAAGCATTATATCCATATCTGTAGCATAGAAATAACCATCTTTGGTAAGTTCTCCATTGTATTTATGATATTTTTCTTTATCAAGCAAGAATACAATGAAAGCTCCAAGTACAAGACCACAATAAGAGTTAAGCTTTCTGTTTAGTATGAAGTAAGAATCTTGGGTAAGTAAATCATAAATGCGTTCGTTTTTCTCGTGATTAGATTTAATCATACCGCTCCCCTCCTTACTTCAGGGATTTTTTGCACCATAGATTCCTCCATAAAAAGTAGTCCTATAATACTAACAAATATTAATATATTATTTGTTTTATTGGACATTAAGCCCTGATAAAAAAATAAAACCAACTTATTTTGGAGTTGATTTTTTATTTTTTCTATGGTAGTATATAGATGTAAATTAATTAAATTTACTCAAATAAAAAAACAACTAATGATTATTCGTTAGTATTAGTAAAAAAAGTTTCTTGGTTGCCGCCGTGGGAACTTTTTTTATTTACTTTTTTCTTTTTAATTTATTTTATTGCTTATAATAATGATACTTGTTTTCATTTGAAAAGTCAATCAAAATTTTAAAAATATATTTGATTTTATAATTTTTGGCGGCATATAAAAAAAGAGACTCTAAAATCAAGCGACATTTTTCGTATCACCTAAATTTTAGAATCTCGTAATGTAACTACTCAGCTATGTAGTTACAAAAAATAAAAAATCAGCTAAAATTAGGAGAATTTGCTTAGTGCGGATTCTCCTTTTTAACTGATTACTGGAAGCATTATGTCACATAACTCAAAAATACTTTTTAATGCTTCATATTGATTTTGCCCATTCTTTTTCATTGTCGCAATATACCCTCTTACTCTGCAATAAATTTCGCTTCCTAAATCGCTTCTGAATGCTCCTTGGACTTTACTTTTGATTTTCACATTTCTAATTTCTCTTTCAGCAGCATTATTGGTAAACAAAGATGAATCTCTTTCTAAAAAGAATGTTAGGACATCTTCATATCTTGATAATCTTTTAAGAAGATTAAAGGCTTTACTTCGTTTTTTCTTACCTCTTCCTACTTGAGTATTATCAAATGGATAGTGTATTCTTTCTTCTAAATATCCCTGTTCAACTGCAAACATGTATTTTAGATAAAAATCAAGTTCTGTTTTTTCATCTATTTCTGTCCCTGAATCAATCATATCCTTTAAGGTAAAGAGTATATCTTTTACTTTAGTAGGAAATTTTAAATCTGTATTTTCCTCTAGAAAGTTAAGTTCTCTTAATAGATGAGCATTACAAAGTGCATGAGTAACATTAAAACAATCATAAGCATACCAACAGTCATGTGATAATATTCCATGAAAATTAGGTAGAATTCCAGCTTCAACAATTGCTTTTTTTCCTCTATTTCTATGTGAAGTAAGTACTGTTAATTTATCATTTGAAAAAGAATGTATCCAGCGCATCAAACCATTTACTTTAGTTCCAGTTTCATCAGCATGAGCAATTTCTGATTTTGCTAACTGTTCTTTAAAGAAATTTTCTACTTTTTCAAGTTTAGCATGAGCTGTTTTTAGGGTATTGTATATTGTTCCTTCACTTATTTTAAGATTAAAAACATCAATTAAAAGTTCAG
>JADYUE010000065.1 GCA_021531615.1 Fusobacterium varium
TTTTATCATAGAAAGCTATTTAAAGCATTTATTATTTTAATTTACAGACTTTTTTTCACATTCTCAACAAGGAGAATGAAATTTTTCCTTGTTTCTTTTTGAAATTACTTCTTCTTTTTTAACTTAGAATATTTGCTATATAGATTCCATCTATCATGGAACCACATCCATTGTTCAGGATACTCTCTAATAACATCTTCCATTTTATGAATAAGATTTTGTGTATTATTGATAACATCATCTTTAAAACTATCAGTTTTTATAAGTTCAATCTCATCTAAGACATGGACAGTACAACTATTATCTTCATTGAAAGTATTGTAAACTAAAAGTAGTGGAATATCAAATTTTAGAGCTAAAGAAACAGCACCAGTAGGGGCTTTTGCACTTTCACCAAAAAAGTCAACAATAGCTCCCTTGTCTCTATGGTCACTAAAAAGAGCAATAATATTTTGATTGTTCAGTCTTTTAATAAGCTCTTTACTTGTTCCCTTACTTTTCTTCAAAAGAGTTAAGTTAAGATCACGTTCTCTGCTTTCTGTAATAAATTCATCAATATATGGATTTCTTTGTTTCTTAGCAACTGTAACAAGGCTATAACCATCAACAGCTTTTACACTTGCTTCCATATTTCCCATGTGCATAAGAGCAACGATAACTCCCTTTCCCTTTGCATAAGCTTTTTCAAAGGCTTCTTTATTCACAGTTTTTACATTTTCCTTATTTTTGAAATACTCTTTAAACCAAAGTGAGCACAGAAAAGCTTTCAGCATAATCTTATATGATTCAAGAGCAATCTCCTCTCTCTCTTTCTCACTTTTATTTGGAAAAGCTAGTTTCAGATTCATAAGAGCAGTTTCACGACGTTTCTTTATAGCTACATATCCTAACCAACCTAAAAATTCAGCAAACTTAAATCTCAATTTCTGAGGGAAAAGTAGAAGAATAAATCTAAAAATCATAACTATCCAGTATTGTAATCTATATATCATAAAAAGTACCACCTACACTAAAATATTAATACTAAATTATTATAACATAAATTTAGAAATTTGGGTATCTTAATTGCTTAATAAGTGTTCATATGATATAATTTTAAAAGAAGAAAAAACAAAAAATAATTAATATAGAGGTGGAAAAATAGTGAGAATAGGTATAATTGGAGCAATGAATGAAGAGGTAATAGAATTAAAAAATATTATGACTGATATTCAAGTTGAAAAAATTGGAAATCTTGAATTTTTTAAGGGGAATCTTTTAAATAAAGAGGTTGTATTAGTTGAAGGTGGAATTGGAAAGGTAAATGCTGCTATATGTGCAACTTTAATGATAGAACACTTTAAAGTATCAAAGGTTCTATTTACAGGAGTAGCAGGTGGAACAAATCCAGATATCAATATAGGAGATATTGTTATTGGAGTAGATCAAATAGAACATGACTTTGATAGTACAGCTTTTGGATATGCTCTTGGTCAAATTCCTAGAATGGATACATATATATTTGAAGCTGATAAAGACCTTGTAGATCTTGCTTACTCTGTTGCTGTTGAAAAATTTGGAAGAGAAAAAGTTAGAAAGGGACGTATTGTTAGTGGAGATGAGTTTGTTGCATCAGTTGAAAAGATAAAATGGTTAAGAGATACTTTTAATGCTGATTGTACAGAGATGGAGGGAGCTGCTGTGGCTCATGTTTGCCATGTATTTAAAATGCCATTCCTAATTATAAGAGCTATATCTGACAAAGCTAACCACGATGCAAAAGTAGATTTCCCTGAATTTGTAAAACTTGCTGCTAAAAATTCTAAAACAATAATTGAAGGAATTTTAGAAAGAATATAGTTGAGATTTAATTAAATAAAGAGGTAAAAATGAATATAGATCAATTATTAGATGAACTTTACTCTTATTCTATGCATGGAATAAAATTAGGTTTAGAAAATATAGAAAAAATTTGTAAAGAGTTAGGAAATCCAGAAAAGAGTTATAAGATAATTCATATAGCAGGAACTAATGGTAAGGGATCAACTGCTACAACATTGGAAACTATACTTCTTGAAGCTGGGTATAAAGTTGGAAAATACACATCTCCACACATTTTGAAATTTAATGAAAGAATTAGAATGAATGGAAAGGATATTTCAGATGAAGAGATAGCTTATTACTATGATGAAGTTAAAAAAGCTATTGCAAAGGCAGGGGTAAAACCTACATTTTTTGAAGTAACTACTGCTATGATGTTTAAATATTTCCAAGATAAAAAAGCTGACTATGTAGTACTTGAAACTGGTATGGGGGGAAGATTTGATGCTACAAATGTAGTTGATGCAGAGCTTTGCATAATTACAAATGTCACATTAGATCATACTGAATATCTAGGGGATACTATCTACAAAATAGCAAAGGAAAAAGCTGGAATTATAAAAGATACACCAAAGGTTATAGTTGCAGATAGTAACCCAGAGTTTTTAAAAGCTATATATGAAGAAAATGCCCATGTTGTAAATGTTTTAGATAAATATGCAAATAGAAAATGGAGCTTAGATTTTAATAATTTTGTTACTAAAATTGAGATAGGAGATGAGATCTACAACTTCTCACTATTTGGAGAGTATCAAGTAAAAAATTTCCTATGTGCATATGAAGCAGCTGTTGAGCTAGGAATTGATAAAGCAGCAATAAAAAGAGCTAGTGAAAAAACTGTATGGCAATGTAGATTTGAAAGATATAGCTCAAATCCGTTAGTTGTTTTAGATGGGGCACACAACCCTGATGGAATGACAGAACTTAAAAAAGTTGTAGAAAAGGGATTTTCTCCTGATGAGGTAGTAGCAATAGTTTCAATTTTAAAAGATAAAGATAGAAAACGTATATTAGAGATTTTAAGACCTGTAACTTCAAATATAATATTTACATCTTTAGCTGAAAATCCTCGTGGAACTGTGGGAGAGGAGATCTTTGCTCTTATAGATGATAAAAGAGGTTGTAGTATAGAAAATGATATAGTAAAAGCTTTTGAACAAGTAAAAAATATGAATAAGAAAATTATTCTAATTTGCGGATCATTCTATCTATTAAGTAAATTTAAAGAGGAAATAAATGGCTAAAAAAGGTGGAGCTTTTTCTTTTTTTATTAAACTTGTTGTGTTCTTTGGATTTCTATTTTATGAATATAAGATGTATGAGGAGTATAAAAAGGTAAAAAGAGGAATAGAAAATAAAAAGGAAACTCTTTATACTAAAGTTGCAAACTCTTTTGTTAGAAGAGAGGATAACTTCTATTTAGACAAAAACTATATGAAAGAGGATAGAAATTTTAAAGCGAAAAAACGTCTTGAGGCTGAGGAAAAAAGGCTTGAAGAGCTAAGAAAATTAGAAGAGTTAAAGGCTATGGAAGAACAGAAAAAATTAGAGGCAGAAAAATTAGCTGAAGAGAAATTAAAAGAAGATAGTTCAAAAGATGTAGCTCCTAATTCTAATGAAAGTGTAGCAGATAAAAAAGAGAGTAAGCCTGTTGAAAAAATAGTTGAAAAACCTAAGGTTCAAGAGAGTGTAAAAAAAGAGGAAGTAGTTAAAAAAGTTAATAAAACAGTCTCAAAAGAGAGTAAAGAAAATATTCCAAAGGGAGCTGTAAATATAAAAAAAACAAAGATTGAGAGTATAGAAAAAACTACTAAAAAACGTGAAGATCTTCCTAAGGTAAAGATCCATGAAGTTGAAAGAAAAGTGGAAAAACCTAAGGAAAATATAGAGATAAAAGAGGAAAAAATAAATTCAAACATAAAAAATGAGCAACCTAAAAAAGAGAAAAGTAGTGGTTTTAAAGAGATAGAGATGTTAGGAAATTAATAAGATTTTTCTCAGTAAAAGGAGTTGTAAATTATGAGAAAATTTGAAGAGATATTTACAGTTAGAAAATTAGTGGAACATTTTAATATGGAAGTTATAAATGAGGGAGATTTGGATTTTCAACTTAAACTCCCTAGTTTATACCATGTAGGATATGAGTTAATAGGTTTTTTTGATGAGAAAGGCGAAGAGTTAAATAAGTATCTACATATTTATGGTAAAAAAGAGGCAAGATTTGTAGACACTCTACCTTGTGAAAAAAAAGCTGAGATGTGGGATAAATATTTCTCATATGGGTTCCCTGCTCTTATTATAACAGCTGAAACAAAGGTTACTCCTGAGATGATTGCTGGAGCTAAGAAAAATAATAAGACAATCTTAAAAAGTCCTATGAGAACTACAAAAACAATAAGGGAGCTAAAGTTTTTCCTTTCTAAAGAGTTAGCAGAAGAAAAGATGATAAATGGGTATATGCTCCTTGAAATTATGGGAGTTGGAGTTCTCCTTACTGGTTATGAAGATGCAAAACTTGGAGTTACTATTGAACTGCTAGAAAGAGGACATAAACTTGTTACAGATAATAATCTTATTATCAGAAGAATGGCTGAAAACGATCTAGAGGGTTACAACCGTTTTGATAAATCTCAAATGGATAGCCACTTCTTCATACAAAATACAGATGGAAGTCAAATAGACGTCACTACTCAATTTGGAATCAAAGCTACAAGAAAGATGAAAAGAATAGATATGCTTGTAGTTTTAGAAGAGTGGAATGAAAAAAAATTCTATGATAGATTAGGATTGGATGAGGTTTATGAGGAGTTTTTAGGAGAAAAAATCTTAAAGCTTGTAATACCTGTAAGAAGAGGAAGAAACCTTGCTATAATTTTAGAAACAGCAGCTTTAAATTATAGATTAAAGAAAATGGGTGTAAATTCTGCTGAATATTTTATGAAAGAATCTCAAAAGATAATAAAGGCAAATAAGGCTAAACAGGGAGAAAATATGAATGAGAAAAAACTTCCAGTAAAGAAATTAAAAGATGAATTTAACTTAAAAGTTCTTCATGGTGAAGAGATGCTAGAGAATACATATATAAAAGTAACTGGTATTCACAGACCATCACTGGCACTTTCTGGATATGTTGATATGTATGAAGATGAAGGATATACAGGAGTACAACTATTCTCAAAAGTAGAGTTTAAATATTTAAGTAGTTTAGATGAAAACAAAAGAATAGAGAATTTAAAAAGATATTTTGAGTTTAATTTTCCAGTAATAGTACTTACTTCAGATGTTGAAGTGCCAGATTATTTCTTAGAATTAGTCAAGGAAAGCAATACTATTTTATGTAGAGCTCCATATAGAAAAGCCTCTCAAATAATAGCAAATTTTAATGGATTTTTAGAAACATATTTCACACCAAGTATCTCATTACATGGAGTATTTCTAGAACTTTATGGTTTTGGAGTACTTCTTGTAGGTAGAAGTGGAATTGGAAAAAGTGAAACTGCTCTTGAGTTAATTCATAGAGGACATAGACTTGTAGCAGATGACTTGGTAAAATTTGTTAAAGATGTAAGTGGAGATATAATTGGAAAATCAGCTACTCTTCCATATTTTATGGAGATTAGAGGGTTGGGAATAATAGATATAAAAACTCTTTATGGTCTAGGTGCTGTTAGAATTAATAAGAAATTGGATATAATTATTGAGCTTAAAGAGCAAGAGAGAGATAACTATATGACAGCAGTAGATTATCAAAGTACATCTTCTGAAATTCTTGGAAATAAGATAGCTAAATTTATTTTATATATCTCTTCAGGAAGAAATGCTGCTGCTATGGTAGAGATAGCAGTTATGAACTTGATGGCAATTAAACTTGGACACGATCCTGAAAAACTTTATCGTGAAGGATTGAAGAGAATGACAGAAGAAGAGAGAAAACTATTAACTGAATAGTTTGGAGGAATAATGCAAAAGATAAAAGAAAAGATATTAGAGAGCAAAAAAATAATTATAACTGCTCATGTAAATCCTGATGGAGATGCTATTGGAGCTGGATTAGCTCTTTTAGGTGGAATAGAAAAATTAAATAAAGATTGTAATGTAAGATTTATTTTGCAAGATAAGATACCTGATAGAGTAAAATTTTTAAAACTAAGTGATAGAGTAGAACTATATGATAGTGAAAAAGAGTATGATTTTGATCTAGCTATATGTGTAGACAGTGCAACTATTGAGAGAACTGGTGTAATGAAAGATCTAATAAAAGATAGCTATATAATTAATATAGATCATCATATTAGCAACCCTGAATATGCAAACTTAAACTATGTTTTAAATATATCTTCAACAAGTGAGATTATCTATAGATTTTTAAAATTCTGTAATATAGATATTGATGTAAATATGGGAGAAGCATTATATGTTGGACTTGTAAATGATACTGGTAACTTCCAACATGATAATGTAACTGTAAAAACTTTTGAAATGGCTGGAGATCTTGTAAATATAGGGGTTAATAACTCTAAAATTATTAAGGAGTTTTGGAATAGACAGAGTATGGCTGCTATGAAACTTCTTGGACAAGCTATGTATGAGATGGAGTTCTATCCAGAAAAAGAGTTAGCTTACTTCTTCCTTTCAAATGAAGATATGTTAAAAGTTGGTGGAAGAAAAGAAGATACTGAAAATATAGTTGAAAAATTAATCTCTTATGAAAAAGCTGATATCTCTCTTTTCTTGAGAGAAGATAAGCCTGGAATGATTAAAGGAAGTATGAGAAGTAAAACTGATAAAGACGTAAATGCAATTGCTGCTTTATTTGGTGGTGGAGGACATAAGAAAGCTGCTGGTTTCTCAAGTGAACTTCCACCAGAAGAGATTTTAAAAATAGTGATGAAAAATCTTTAGGGAGTGTTAAAGATGTTAAATAAAAAATTGTTGATTTTAGCTACTGTACTCTTTGCACTTGTTGGTTGTGGTAAAACAACTATAGAGAGTAGTATAAGAAAAGATGATAAGATAACAGCTCTTAGAGAATATGACAGTTACAAAGAAAACAAACTTCCAAAAAGTAGAGTGGTTATAGGTAAAGTTAAAAACTATACTAGATTTGGAACTCCTAGAACTGATTCTACAACAAAGGATATCTTAGTATCTGAGTTCTCCAATACAGGAAGATTTACAGTGTTAGAGAGAGAAGATTTAGATACCGTTATGGAAGAACTTGCTTTTTCAGATTCATTAGGACAAAAATCTCTTTTAGCTAGACAAAAATTCTTAGATACAGATTATATTGTAGTTGGAAGTGTCACTAAATATGCACTAAATACAACAGGTAATAAATCTATTATCTCTAAGAGCAAGGAGCAAAGGGCAGAAGTTGTAATTGAATTAAAAGTTATAGATGTAACTAATGGAAAAGTTTGGACTGAAACTGGAGAGGGAAGCTCAAGAGTTGAGTTTAGTACAATTTTAGGAGCTGGAACTTATGGTTCATACAATAGTTTAGAAGAGGAAGCTTTTAGAGCTGCTGTAATTCAAGGAGTTGAAAAGATAGTTAGAAGAGTTGACTCAACACCTTGGAGTGCTGCTGTTGTTAAAAAATCTGGAAGTAATATTATTATAAACTCTGGAATAAACAGCAATTTAAGAATTGGAACAGAGATGGAAGTATATAAACTAGGAGCTCCTATTGAATATAGGGGAGAGATACTAGGTTATGAAGAAAAATTAGTTGGTAATGCAGTAGTTACTGGGTATATAGGAGAAGATGCCTCTACTTTAAGATATAGTGGAGAAAACTTTACAATTCCAGCTATTGTAAAGATAAAAAAATAAAAAGTTGAAAAAAATAGAATAAAATAGTATTCTTATTATATAGTTGTTCTAATTAAAGGGTAAAGGAGAGAGTAACATGGAGAAAGAATATGATATCGTTTTTATAAAACCTTCAAAATTTGAGGATTGTACAAAATGTGTAGAGTATATAAAACAGGAAAAAATAGTACATATAAATCTATTTGACTTAAAAGAAGAGGAGTCACAAAGAATTCTTGACTATATAAGTGGAGCTGTATTTATAAAAGAGGGACAAATAGTAAATCCTGGTGAAAAAGTTTTCTGTACAATTCCTAAAAATAAAAGCTTCTATTTTGATGATAGAGAAAGAAGAAGTACTTTAGATTCAAGATATGATGAAGAGGAAGAGATAATTCCATCTTATAAAACAAAAGGCTCTTTGTCAAATAGTGTTGGTGGAAAAAACAAATAAATTTTCAAGTAACTCCAGTGATTT
>JADYUE010000066.1 GCA_021531615.1 Fusobacterium varium
AAGCAAATTCTCCTAATTTTTAGCTGATTTTTAATTTTTTGTAAACTACATAGCTGAGTAGTTACCTATCTATTATTAATTAGCTCTGGATAACTTATTTCAAAAATCTCCCTTATCATCTCAGCAACTTTTACTGATGGTCTTACAACCTCTTTTTCAATATGATAAATCTTCTTCTCTTTAATTGCCTTGATAATTCTCCAATTTTCCCTTTGCTCAAGCTCCTTTATTGGATCATCTAATTGATAAGTACTTGTAAATATAAGATCTGGATTTTTTACAGCTATCGCCTCTAAATTTGGAATAAACCAACCCTTTTGATCTTTAAAAATATTTTCAACTCCAGCTTTTTCCAACATCTCATTCATAAATACCCCTTTTCCAAAGGTATACATATTTGGATATGGTGAAATCTCAAAATATACTTTCTTTCTTTTTTCAATTTTTTCACTTTTATCAGTAATAGTTTTTATATCCTCTTTTATTTTAGATATAACTTTTTCTCCCTCTGGAATTTTTCCAGTTTTTTCCCCTATAATCCTTATAGAAGTATAAATATCTTCAATTGAAGTGATATCAGGAAGATATATAACATCTGTTCCATTCTTTTCCATCAAAGTTACAAAACTATTTCTCTCTGCCTTATTAAATGTTGAAAATATTACTAAATCAGCTTTTAATCCTAACATCTCTTCCATACTTATATTATAAAAGCTAACCTTTGGAATATTTTCTAACCCCTTTACATCAGAGTTTTTATCCATAGCAATTATGTTATCTTTTAATCCTAACTCATACAAAATCTCTGTAATTGCTGGACTTCCAGAAGCTATCCTGCTATATTCCTTTCCAAAACTCAATATTGAAAGAGTGAAAATAGCCACTATTGTAAATAATTTTCTCATAAATTTACCTCACCTTTAATTAAAAATTTTCTCTTGTTTAACTACTTTCTCTTCTAACTCTTCATCATTATAATAAAGAAACTCGTAAACCAACCATTTTAATGAAAGCTTATTAAGAACCTTCATTATTCTATTATCTTCAAATGGGTAGTGATAATCTATCTGTCCAACATACTCATAGATTTTCTTTTTAGCTCTTTCCCTCTCCTCTTGAGATTTTCTATGTTTCTCTATCATCTTAGAAACATACTCTCCAGAAAGTGACCAACTTAAATGAACTCCATAGATATGTTTTTTTAACTCTTCCATCTTATCAATATTTTCAATTATATAATCTATTCCTTCATCTAAATTTTTCAAAGTTAAATTTGTATTTAACATATGGCTTGTATCAAGAATAAACCCAGTATTTTTATACTTTATCTTCTCTAATAAAAGCTCCATCTCTCTTTTTGAATTTAACTTTAATCCTGCCCACCATAAATTCTCTAATAATAGGGTAAAGTGAAAATCTTCATCTCTGAATAGATCGTTCATAAGAGATGCCACGCTCTCTAAAATTTCCTCATCTGTATATGGGAACTGATAGGTAAGACTTCCATCATCATCTACATAACAAGCATGAAATACAACATACTCAGCCCTTAACTCTTTTGCCCTTTGCAAGTCCTTTTTATAGTAGGCTATTACCTCTTCTTTGCTATCCCCACCACACCAATAAAATCTATCCATTTTATCTGGAAATTTCTCTTTTATCATATCATATTTTTCTAAGTATATATCCATCCACATTGGGAAAAATCTCATATGATATCCGACAATTTTATCTTTTAATTTGCTACTATCTTTTTCTAAATCAAATTTTATTATTTCAAAACCATCAAAGTTATATTTCTTTTGATATTTTTCCATCATTTTCAAATTTTCATCATCACTTGGAAAATCTGAAATATTAAGCAATTTTTTCATATTCTCCCCCTGTAATAGGCTTTTATTAGAGCTTAACTTTTTTTAAAGAAATTGTCAACAGCTTTGTAAATATATTAAATAATAAAAAAAGAGAGGGACTATGTGCGACCATAGTTTTACCTCTCTGTGTAACAACTCAAAAGGATTTATTTTTATAGTAGAGGTTTAATCTAATAAAGTTTAGTAACTATTAGAAAAAACATAACTATTACTAACGGAATTAATACTTTGTTCATTTAAAATACCCTTCTTTCTCTTTAAAAGATTGGAGTTGTCACACTAAAAAATATAATAATATATTTTAATGTAAAATAAAAGAGATATCCAGTCGCAATAGATATCTCTTGTTCTTTGGCATTTTAAATGCACTTAATTCCGTTAATTAAATGTTATCATAGTTATATATTTTTGTCAATTTTAAAAAAATAAAAAACATTAAAACAAAACATATATATTTAGGCACTTATAATATAAAATCAATATCAAATTAGTTGAAATATTTATGATAAAAAGAAAAAATGATATAATATATAAAATATAAATAAAAAAAAGTCAAGATAAGGAGATAAAATGGATAGAGTTATTATGCACTATGATATGGACTGTTTCTACGCCTCAATAGAAACAAGAGATAATCCTAAATATAAAAATCGTCCAATGGTTGTTGCTGGTGGTGTGGTTACAACTGCTAATTATGAAGCTCGTAAATATGGTATCCATTCAGCAATGAGTACATTTGAAGCTAAAAAACTTTGTCCCAACTTAATGATTGTCTATCCAAATAAAGAAAAATACTTTAAAGAATCTCAAATTATCCATAACCTAGTTTTAAAAATAACACATAAAATAGAGTTTGTAGCCCTTGATGAAGGATATATAGATATAACTGATGTAATAAAAAAATTCTCTTCAAAGGAAAAATTTGCTAAAACTTTTAGAGAGAGAATTTTTAAACATACTGGCTTAACTTGCTCTGTGGGAATTGGAGTTAATAAGATTTCAGCTAAAATAGCTAGTGATATAAACAAGCCTTTTGGACAATATATATTCAATAGTGAAGAGGAGTTTGTTGAATATATGAAAGAAAAAAAGATTAGAAAACTTCAAGGAGTGGGAGAAAAATTTGAGAAACTTTTAAATAAAGATAATATATATTTTGTGAAAGATGTTCACAGATTTTCTCTTAAAGAGCTTATTAAAAAATATGGAAAAGCTAGAGGAGAACTTCTCTATCTATATAGTAGAGGAATAGATTATAGCCCTGTTGAGTATGATAAACCTACTCACTCTGTTGGTGCTGAAAATACCTATTCTTTCCTTTTAAATACTGAAGAAGAGATTAATAAAAAGTTACAAGAGGTTTTTGAAACTGCTTATAGTCGTTTAAAAAAGAAAAATTTTCTTACTAAAACTATTTCAATTAAGGTAAGATATGAGGATAGAGCTACTATTAATAAAGCTAAAACTATTGCTATTGCTACTTATGATAAAGAGATTCTTTTTGAATATGTTCAGGAGATTTTTAATGAGATTGAAAAGAAAGATAGTATTAAACTTTTGGGGATTACATTTAAAAATCTTGTGGAATTTTCTATAAGGCAACTTTCTTTTAAAGATGAGTTTAATTTAAGATAGATAATATTTGTAGTTAATAAATTATAAGAAATGATTTAATTTTAAAAATTAGGTTGGTAAATATTTGTAAGTTGGTTGTTTTTTGTTGATGGATGATTAAAATTTTATATTGTATTAATTATCGGACTAAAAATATTTTTGTTTCCATTCTATACCAATTTATAGTATAATTTAGATATAACAATAAATGTGAGGTGCAAAATTATGGATCAAAGAATTATTAAATTAGCAAAAAACTTAGTTAATCACTCATGTAGATTAAAAGAGGGAGAAAAGGTTTTAATAGAAGCTTATGGGGATACTACTAGAGATTTAGTAAAAGCTCTTGTAAAAGAGGCATATTCAGTAGGAGCTCTTCCATTTGTTACTATAAAAGATAACTCTGTTTTAAGAACAATTTTAAATGATTGCTCTGTTGAACAATTACAACATATGGCAAAATATGAACTTGAAAGAATGAAAGACATGGACGCATATATCGGTATTAGAGGGGGAGATAACTCAACTGAACTTTCTGATGTAGCTGATGAAAAAATGAAACTATACTCTCAATACTTTATGAATCCAGTACATATGGCTGAAAGAGTAAATAACACTAAATGGGTTATTTTAAGATATCCTAACAACTCTATGGCACAACTTGCTAATACATCACTTGAAGCTTTTGAGGACTTCTATTTTGATGTTTGTTGTTTAGATTACTCAAAAATGGAAAAAGCTATGGATTCACTATGTGATCTTTTAAGTAAAACTGACAAAGTAAGAATCAAAGGTGTTGGAACTGATCTAACTTTCTCTATAAAAGATATACCAAATGTAAAATGTTTTGGACTTAGAAATATACCAGATGGAGAAGTTTACACTGCCCCAGTAAGAGAGAGTGTAAATGGAGTTATCTCTTACAATACTCCATCAAACTATCAAGGATTTACATTTGAAAATATAACTTTTGAATTTAAAGATGGTAAAATTGTAAAAGCTACTGCTAATAACACTGAAAAAATCAATCAAATACTAGACAGTGATGAGGGAGCTAGATATATAGGTGAGTTTGCTATCGGTGTAAACCCTTATGTATTAAAACCTATGAAAGATACTTTATTTGATGAAAAAATAGCTGGAAGTATCCACTTTACCCCTGGACAAGCTTACAAACAAGCTAACAATGGTAACAGATCAAGCATTCACTGGGATCTTGTACTTATCCAAAGAGAAGAATGGGGTGGAGGAGAGATCTGGTTTGATGATAAACTTGTAAGAAAAGATGGAATTTTTGTTTTAGATGAATTAAAGGGATTAAATCCTGAAAATCTAAAATAATTTAGGAGGGCATATGAATATTCTTATGGCACTTTCTCAGCTTGAAGTAACTGGAGCAGAGGTATATGGAGTTACTTTAGCTGATGAACTTATGAATAGAGGAAACAAAGTTATGATTGTTTCAGATACTCTTACTAAAAAGTGCAAAGCTGAATATATAAAATTGGAATTTAATAAGAGAGGGCTTGGAAACAGGATCAATCAAGTTAAAACACTTTTAAAAATCATAAGAGAAAATGATATTCAAGTGGTTCATGCTCACTCAAGGGCATCTTCTTGGAGCTCTGCCATAGCTTGTAAAATAGCTGGAATACCTCTTATTACTTCTACTCATGGTAGACAACCAGTACATCTAAGCAGAAAGGTTTTTAAAGCATTTGGTGATTTAACAATACCTGTTTGTGAAAATATACAAACTCATCTTATTAATGATTTAGGAGTTAAACCTGATAAAAGTGTTGTTCTAAGAAATCCTATTGACACTTCATTATATAGTTTTGAACCTAAAGAAGATAAAAAGGACAAAAAAATTATATCTATCATTGGAAGATTATCTGGTCCTAAAGGAGATGTAGCTTACTCACTACTTGAAGTTCTCTCTACTATGGAAAATTTTCATATTAGAATAATAGGTGGAAAAGATATACCAGAAAAGTTTATTAAATTTAAAAATATTGAAAATATTGAGTTTTTAGGTTACGTAAATGATGTTCCTAATAAAATTAAAGAATCTGATATTATAATAGGAGCTGGAAGAGTAGCTGTTGAAGCTATTCTTTCAGGTCGTCCAGTTATAGCTGTTGGAGAGGCTAAATATATTGGTTGCATCACTCCTAATAATTTAAATGAAGGATTCAAATCAAATTTTGGAGATATTGATTTTTCAAGCCAAATTATTATAGATAACAAGAGTTTAACTTCTGATATTGAAACTGCTTTGAATTTAACTGATAAAAATCTATTAAATTTAAGAGAAATGACAACAGATGAGTTTGACTTATATAAAATAGTTGATAAAATCGAAAAGATATATAGCAAAACTTATGTGGAAAAGAAGAAATATGAGATTCCTGTTATAATGTACCATAGAGTTGTAAATGATGAGAGTGAAGCTGGTGTCCACGGAACCTATATAACTGCTAAGAAGTTTGATGAACATATGAGATTTTTAAAGGAAAATGGATATGAAACTATTACCTTTAAAGAACTTAAAAAATTAAACTGGAGAAATCGTTTTAACAAAGAAAAAAAACTTATTATGCTTACATTTGATGATGGATATGAAGATAATTATAAAATTGCATTTCCTATCTTGAAAAAATACGATTTTCATTGTATTATATATTTAGTATCTCACCTTAATTTCAATAGATGGGATGTAGAAGTACCTAACAATCCAGAAAAAAAATTCATATTGATGACTTTAGATATGATAAAAGAGATGCAAGAGTATGGAATAGAGTTTGGTGGACATACAATGACACATCCAAAACTTGCTCATATACCTCTTGAAGAAGCTAGAAAAGAGATTTTAACTTCTAAAGCTACCTTGGAAGAAAAACTTGGTGAAAAGCTTACATCTTTTGCATACCCATATGGTGATCTAAATGAAGATGTGAAAAATATTGTTAAAGAATCTGGCTATGATTTTGCTGTGGCAACAGATTCTGGAGATATCTCCTTTGCAGAAGACCTATTTCAAATAAGAAGAATAGGGATATTTCCAACTAATAATATGTTAAATTTTAGAAGGAAAGTAAAAGGAAATTATAATTTTATAAAAATAAAAAGAGAAAAGAGACATTCTAACTCTTAATCTTATCGGGAGGATTTTTTATGAAAAAAATCATTTTAACTTTAGCTGCTCTTGCTATATGTTCAACTGCAACTTTAGCTCAAGAGAATAAATTTAGTGTTGGTATGGGTGTTGGAACTACTAACCACTTTTATCACGGAGATGAAATAACTTTCCCAACTCCATTCTTTGATGTAAGATATGATAACTTCTTCATAACTGGAGCAAACATCGGATATGATGTTTACAACGAAGATAGTGTTACTCTATCTTTATTTGTTAATCCATTTGATGGATTCCCTATTAAAGCTAGTAAATTGGATCACGGATATGATTCAATAGATGAAAGAAAAACTCAAATAGCTCTTGGGGCAATTGCTGCTTACGATCTACCAGCTTATGATATGACTGCATTAGTTTCAATTGCTGGAGGAGAAAGAGGATTTAAAGGAGAAGCTAGTTTAGTTAAACCTTATAACTTTGGTAACTTTACTTTAATACCATCAGTTTCTGCTACTTTCTATTCTGAAGATTACACTGACTACTATTTTGGTATTGATGGTAATGAAACTGGTAGAAAAATTAAAGATCCTTACTCACCAAGCAATGCTTACTCTTTAGGAATAAACCTTGCTGCTGAATACTATCTAACAGATAAGATTACTCTTCTTGCTTTCCTATCTGCTGATAAATTCTCATCAGAAATTGGGGATTCTCCTATTATAGACAACAGTACTCTATTAAAAATGGGAGTTGGAGCTAAATATTCATTCTAAGTTTCTTAGAGTTTAAAGCTCCTTTTCAATAGTATTAGTGATAAAAAAATATAACTCCAGTAATATTTTGCTGGAGTTATTTTATTAGGTAACTACTCAGCTATAAATTAAAATTTGAGACTCAAGTTCAAAAAAAATGGGCTTGGGTCTTTT
>JADYUE010000067.1 GCA_021531615.1 Fusobacterium varium
CAATTATATATTATGCAAGATATTTTATAGTTAGTAAAATTATAAAGAGAAGAGGGTGAAATTTATGAAAAAAATTACAATGTTATTATCTGCGATATTTATTTTACTTTTTAATATTTCTGATGCAAAAGCTGAAACTATTCAAGATGAGATTGCAAGAATAGAGGGGAAATCTTATGAGTATGAAAGTGATATTTCTAATGCTGAAACTCAATTAGAGATGAATCTTTATTCTGGAGATCTATATCAGCTTTGGGATGATGAGCTTAACTCTATTTGGAAAAGACTTAGTAAAGAGTTAACTCCTGAAATGAAGAAAAAGGTGCTTAATCAACAAAGAGCATGGATAAAAAGAAAAGATGAAAATGTAAAATCAGCTGGGGATATGGTTGATGGTGGAAGTATACAACCATTAGTACATAATTCAAGGGCAGCAGAGATGACAAGAACAAGAGTATATGTACTTGCTAAATATTTAGCTAATAATAGAAATGAGATATTTATAATTCCATCTGAAGTTAAAAAAAGTATAAATGAGGCAGATCCCAACTTAAATGATGTTTTTAAATCATTTGAAGGACAATGGAAAATAGATGAAAAACCTAATACATATATTGGTATTGAGAGAACAGATATGTGTTTATATGGAGTTGAAGGAAGCAATTGGACACTTTGGGTGACAGATGAAGTTGTTCTTTCTGATAAAGATGTATATAGTTATACAAAAGATAATATTATATTTAAAGTTTCACATAATGGTAAAAATAGTTTTTATAAACTTTCATTTACTTATGGTGATACTATTATTTTTGCATCTGGATCTTCTTTAGATAAAATGGATAATGTTATAACTTTTTATTAGAAAACTTCTGGAATAATTGAGAGAGCTGAAAGGATAAAAATATGGAAAAGATAAATCTATCTAAAGATGAAAAAGAGATATTAAAGATACTTCAAAAATATGGAGAGGGATATATAGTTGGTGGATATGTAAGAGATTCACTTTTAGGAATTGAGCCAAGTGATTGTGATTTTGTTACCAATTTAGATTATAGTAAACTTTTAGAGATATTTAAAGATTATTCACCTAAAGAGATAGGAAAACATTTTGGAATTATTCAAATAATTTACAATGGAAAAGCTTATGAGATAGCAAAATATAGAAAAGATATTGGCGTTCCAGAGGATAGGAAAAAGCAAGAGATAGAGTTTACTAATAATATAATGGAAGATTTGAAAAGAAGAGATTTCACTATTAATGCAATAGCCTATGATGGAAAAAATTTCAGATATGTTGAGGGAGCAGAGGAGGATTTAAAAAATAAAACTCTTAGATTTGTAGGAGATCCTATTGAAAGAATTAAAGAAGATCCTTTGAGAATAATGAGATTTATTAGATTTTTAGCTACTAAAAATTTAGAGAGTGCTTTTGAAATAGAAAAATTGAAAAATTATTTATATCTCTTAGATAAAATTTCAATGGAAAGAATAAGAGATGAGTTTAATAAGATAATTCTCTCTAAAAATATAGAGAAAGCTTTATCAATTTTAGAAAAGAGTGGAGTGTTAGAATATATTATTCCAGAGTGGAGTGCAACAATAGGTTTTGATCAGAAAAATCATCATCACTATTTAACAGTAGACGAGCATATAAAAAAGGTTGTTTCTCTATGTAATCAAGATTTAGAGTTAAGAATATCAGCTCTTTTACATGATATAGGAAAGCCACAAACATTTACACTAGATAGTGAGGGAAAAGGACATTTTTATAACCATGAAGTTGAAAGTGCTAAAATAGCAGAAAGTATTTTAAAAAGAATGAAATATTCTACAAAGGTAAGTAGTAATATAAGAAATCTTGTTCTTTACCATTTGAACACTTTTAAAAATGGTGGAAGAAAATATGTAAAAAAATTGATTAATGAGATGGGAAAAGATGAAGTTTTAAAACTGTTTAAGTTGATGGAATTTGATCGAATCGCTCATACTCCACCACATGATTTTAGATCCTTAGATGAGTTAAAAAGATTGTACAATGAGATTATAGAAAAAGATGAAGCTGTAAGTATAAAGGATTTAAAAATTAGTGGAAAGGATATTATAGAACTTGGAGTAGCTGAAGGAAAAGAGATTGGAAGGATATTAAAACTGTTATTTGAAAGAGTTTTGGAAGATTCTAATTTAAATAAAAAAGAGGTATTAATTAAACTAGCAAAAGAGATAATTGATAATAAAGAATTGGCTTAAAGAATTTTAGGTCAATTCTTTTTATTTTTATGAGAAAGATTAAATATTTTAAAAGTAGAAAAATAGATATTATTAAGAATTTTAAGAAACTTCTTGCAAGAAAATTAAAGTTTTTGAAATAAAATGATTGATTTTTTGAAAGAAAAGTGATATTATACAATTAATAGGAGAGGAGGTAGTCAAAATGTTAAATATCCAAAGATACAATACTATATTAGAACTTATAAAAAATAAAAAAAATATAAAGTTAAACGAATTGATAGAAGAGTTAAAAGTCTCAGAAGCAACAGTTAGAAGAGATCTGAACTTTTTAGAGGAAAAGGGAAAAATAAAAAGAGTACATGGTGGAGCAGTATTAGTGGAAAATAAGGAAGAGGATATTGTTTATAAAAAGATGGTATACTCTGAAGAAAAAGATATTATAGGAAAAAAAGCTGCTGCATTGATAAAAAATGGAGATATTATCTATTTAGATGCTGGAAGTACAACAGAGAGTGTAATAAAATATCTGAAAGAAAAAGAGGATATAAAAGTAGTAACAAATGGATTTACACATATAGAGGAACTAACAAAAGCAGGAGTAGAAGCCTATATAATAGGTGGAAAGGTAAAGTTAAAAACAGGTGCAACAGTTGGAGCAACAGCAGTTATCTCTTTAAAAAACTATAATTTTGATATAGCTTTTATAGGTGCTAATGGAATAACAGCTGATGGATATTCAACTCCAGATCCTGAAGAGGTAATAGTAAAAAGTGAAGCAATTAAAAGAAGCAAAAAAGTTTATTTTCTTTGTGATAGTTCAAAGTTTAAGGAAAATAGTTTTATGAACTTTGCATCATTAGAAGATGGAACTTTAATAACAGATGGAAATATTCCAAGAGAGTTAGAAAAAATTATGGAAGGAAAGGAGGAGAGAAAATGATCTATACAGTAACTTTAAATCCTGCAATTGATTACTACGTTGTAATGAAAGAGTTTGTTGAAGGAAATTTGAATACAGCAGAAGAGGGATACACTTTAGCAGGAGGAAAGGGAATAAATGTTTCTAAAGTTTTAAAAAACTTTGGAAAAGAAAGTGTAGCTCTTGGATTTGTAGGTGGGTTTACAGGTAGTTTTATAAAAGATGATATGAAAGCTTGTAACATAGCTGAAAGATTTATAGAGTTAGAAGAGAATACTAGAATAAATATGAAATTAAAAACAGAGAAAACTGAAAGTGAAATAGCTGGAAAATCACCAAAAATAAGTAAAGAGAACATAGAAAAATTACTAGATGAGATAAAGAATATAAAAAAAGATGATATTTTAATATTATCAGGAAGTGTTCCCAATACAATAGATAAGGGAATCTATGGTGAAATAATAGAAAAATTACCAGAGGGAACAAAGGTAATATTAGATACAAGGGGAGAACCATTTACAAAGGCATTAGATAAGGGAGTGTTTATAACAAAACCAAATATTGATGAATTATCAGAGTTCTTTCACAAAAAATTAGAAACAACAGAAGAAATTGTAGAAGCTGGGAAAAAGTTAAGGGCTATGGGAAGCAAAAATGTAATTATTTCAATGGGTAAAGAAGGATCAATACTGATAAGTGAAAAGGGAGTATACAAGGGAAATGCTCCTAAGGGAAAATTAATAAGCTCAGTTGGTGCAGGAGATTCAATGGTAGCAGGAATCACATATGGGCTTATAGAGGGAAAAGAGTTGGAAGAAGCATATAAATTTGGGATAGCATCAGGAAGTGCCACAGCATTTTCAGAAGGGTTGACAACATTTGAAACAATGGAAAATTTATTAAAAGAGATTATAATTGAAAAAATAGGGTAGGGGGATTAGAAATGAAAAACAGTAATCTTTTTTCTGAAAATTGTATAAATTTGAATTTAAAGGGAAGCACAAAAAGTGAAATAATTGACGAATTAGTTGAAATGCTTAATGCAGCAGGAAAATTAAATGATAAAGAGGAGTATAAAAAACAAATTTTAAAAAGGGAATCTCAAAGTTCAACAGGATTGGAAGAAGGAATTGCAATACCTCATGCTAAAACAGTAGCTGTAAAAATTCCTAGTATAGCTTTTGGAATTTCTAAAAATGGGGTTGATTATGAATCTTTAGATGGAGAGCCTTCTAAACTATTCTTTATGATAGCAGCTCCAGCTAATGCTTCAGATACTCATATAGAGATACTTTCAAAATTAACAACAATGCTTTTAGACGATGAGGTTAGAGAAAAATTATTAGAAGTAAAAAATCCACAAGAGGTAATAGAGATATTATCATTAGAAGATGAAGAGGAGAAAAAAGAGGAAGTTACAGAAAAAGTGGAAAATAGTGAATTTCCAGAAGTTTTAGCAGTAACAGCTTGTCCTACTGGAATTGCTCATACATATATGGCAGCAGATGCTTTAATTAAAAAAGCTAAAGAATTAGGAGTGAATATAAAAGTAGAAACTAATGGTTCAACAGGAGTAAAAAATATGCTTACTGATGAAGAGATAAAAAATGCAAAGGGAATTATAGTTGCTGCTGATAAAAATGTAGAGATGGCAAGATTTGATAGTAAAAATGTTGAGATAGTTCCTGTAAAAGAGGGAATAAAAAATCCTGAGGGACTTATAAAAAATGCTATTAATCAAACAGCACCTATATATAAAGCTGAAGGAAAATCTTCAGGAGTTTCAAATAAAAAGGAAAAAACAGGTTTCTATAAACATCTTATGTCAGGGGTATCAAATATGCTACCATTTGTTGTTGGTGGAGGAATACTTATAGCACTTTCATTTATGTTTGGTATTACTGCCTCTAACCCTAGCGATCCTAATTATAGTCCAATAGCTAAGCTTTTAAATGATATTGGTGGAGGAAATGCATTCTTCTTAATGGTTCCTGTTATGGCAGGGTTCATAGGAATGAGTATTGCAGATAGACCAGGATTTGCTCCTGCAATGGTTGGAGGATTGATCTCTTTAAATAATGGTGGAGGATTCTTAGGAGGACTTATTGGAGGATTCCTTGGAGGTTATACAGTTATTCTATTGAAAAAAGTTTTCAGTAAACTTCCACAAAGTTTTGAAGGATTAAAACCAGTTCTTCTATATCCACTATTTGGAATCTTTATAACTGGTGCATTGATGTATGGATTTATAGTTGATCCTATTGCTGCTCTTAACAATGGAGTAACAGAATTTTTAAAATCTCTTGGAACAGGAAACTTAGTTCTTCTTGGAATTGTTCTTGCAGCTATGATGGCAACTGATATGGGAGGGCCTATAAATAAGGCAGCATTTACATTTGGAATTATGATGATAACTGCTGGAGATTATGCACCTCATGCTGCTGTTATGGCAGGAGGAATGGTTCCACCTTTAGGAATAGCACTTGCAACAACTTTCTTTAAAAATAAATTTACAAAAGATGAGATAGATGCAGGAAAAACTTGCTATATCATGGGACTTTCATTTATTACAGAGGGAGCAATTCCATTTGCAGCAGCAGACCCTGTAAGAGTTATACCAGCAAGTATAATAGGGGCTGCAATAGCTGGAGGACTTACAATGTTCTTTAAAGTTCAATTACCAGCACCTCATGGAGGAATATTTGTATTCCCAGTAGTAACACATCCAATGATGTATTTACTATCAATTGTTATAGGTTCAGTAATTACAGCATTAATCTTAGGATTTATTAAAAAACCAGTACAAGAATAGTTAAAATTAAAAAATAGCCTTCTATGAGAAATTTAATCATAGAAGGCTATTTTGGTATCTATTTAATTAACTAAGTTTTTCAAAAGATTATTTAGTTTAAAATTTGATTTTTAAAACTATAATTTATTTTTCTTTCTCTTAATATCAGCTAAAATGAAATTCGGAGAAGAATATTAGAGAGAGTTACGAAATCTGACACTAAAAATTCCGACGTGTTTGAGACGAAGTCGAGTTTCGGAATTTTAGTCAGATGA
>JADYUE010000068.1 GCA_021531615.1 Fusobacterium varium
GTGTAGTATTTTTTTATTTTTTATAAAATGAAATATATTTTTTAAAAAAATAAAAAATAATTAAAAAATTTTTAAAAAGTTATTGACAAAAATAAAAGATTGTACTAAAATTCATTAGTAAGAAATGAGAGAAACAAAATTATAAAGATATTTTTAAGTTGCAAATGGAGTATTTAAGCCTCTGAGTGGGTGAAAAGAAAATAGATAGCAAATAAATTAATATAAAAAATAAAATAATATAGAGAGAAGAGTAGTATTTGAATTTAGCTATTTATATAACTAAGGAGTACCACTTTACTTGGAGGAGGAAAACATGAAAAATTTAAAATTGATTCACAAGGTATTTATAGGTTTGATATCAGGGATAATAGTTGGAGCACTTTTGTATCCAATGAAGGAAAACCCTATTGTAAGTAAATATATTGTCAGTGGATTATTTGAGTTTTTAGGACAAGGATTTTTAAGACTTGTAAAGATGATTATAGTTCCATTAGTTTTTGCATCACTTGTAACTGGAACAGCAGCAATGAATGATGTAAAAAAATTGGGAAGAATTGGAATAAAGACATTAGCATTTTTTATGGGAACAACTGCTATAGGGATAATAGCAGCAATAGTAGGAGCTAATATTTTAAAACCAGGAGCAGGAATAGTTCTTGAAAATGTTCAAAAGGCACAATATGTTGCAAAAGAAACAGATTCATTTGTAAAAGTTTTATTAAATATAATTCCTACAAATCCAATTGAAGCATTGGTAAAAGGTGAAATGTTACAAGTTATATTCTTTGCAGTTATGACAGGTTTTGTTATCACTATCCTTGGAGAAAAGGCAAAGAGATTACAAGGAATATTTGAAGAAGTTAATAGCTTAATGCTAAAAATGGTAAGCTTAATAATGGAACTTGCTCCACTTGGAATCTTTGGATTGATTGGTAAAACATTTATTACACTTGGTTGGGCAGCAATGAAACCTCTAGCATCATTTATAATAGTTACATATATACTACTTCTATTCCATGGACTTGTAGTATATCAAATACTACTTCGTATCTATGCAAAAGAGAGTCCAATAGCATTTTTAAAGAAAATACTTGGTCCAATGACATTAGCATTTTCAACTTCAAGTAGTGCAGCATGTATTCCACTATCCTTAAAAACTTTAAAAGAAGAGTTTAATGTAGAAGAAAAAGTATCTTCATTTACAATTCCATTAGGAGCTACAATAAATATGGACGGAACAGCAATAATGCAAGGAGTTGCAACTGTATTTATAGCTCAATTATACAATATCAACTTAACTACAAATGACTATTTCATGGTTGTATTAACATCTGTTTTAGCATCAATAGGAACAGCAGGTGTACCAGGAGTTGGAACAATAATGTTATCAATGGTATTATCTCAAGTAGGACTTCCATTAGAAGGAATTGGAATGATATTAGCAGTAGACAGAATAGTTGATATGGGAAGAACAACAGTTAATATTACTGGAGACCTTGTTTGTTCAGTAATTATAGATAGAATTGAAAAGAGAGCAGAAAATGCAGAAGAAAAAGTTCAAGGAAAGGTAGCTGCAAAAATTTAGAATAAAAAAGATTGATAACTTTATAAAAGTATGATATAAATAAGTTGAGCAAAAAACTCAAGATTAAGTTTATAGATTGGAGATAAAATGGAAAAGTTATCAAATATAGAGATAGAAAAAATAATAAAAGAACTAAAAGAGAATGGGAAATATAAAGAGTATCAAGATATGATTCATGATGATTATGAGGAGCATCAAGTAGTATATAAACTTGATAGTGATGAGATTATAGCTTTGGCTTATAAGAATAATACTATTCCATTTAAGATGGTAGAATATTATGATTGGCATGAGATGAATCTTTTAGTTGAAGAGGAATTAGATTAAAAAGTAGGGAGTTATTGAAAAAAATCAATAGCTCCCTTTTTGTTTAAGAAAAAATCTTTTTTAATTTATCACGATTTAAAATTGTTATACTTCCTCTTGAAAGAGAGATAATCCCTTCATTTTGGAAATATTTTAACATACGAGAAACAACTTCTCTAGCACTATTTACATCCTTAGCTATATCTTCATGAGTAAGATTAATAGTATCACTATCTTGCTCAAAAAGATATCTAGCCAATCTCTTATCAAAACTCATAAAAAGAATTTGTTCCATAGCCCACATTGTTTCAGAAAAACTTTTGTTGATAATATCAGTAGTAAAAGCCTCAACAGCTATATTACTATTTTTTATCTCTTTAAAAGCAGAGGCAGATATTTTTATAATTTCAACATCTGTTATAGCATCTACATAGATACTAAAAGTTATATTTTTAAGAATACAAGAAGCTGATAAAATACATACTTCATTTTCATTTAATCTATATAAAGTAATCTCCTTACCCTCTTCAGAGAGAATATATACTCTCAATTGCCCTTTTATTACTAAGAGAACACCAGTACACTCGGTAGAATCGTGTATTATCTCATTTTTTTTGTATTTTAAAATTTCACTATTATTAAGTAATAGATTTTTTTCTTTTGATGATAACTTATTCCAAAATGGAAAATTTTGAGAAAAATAGAGTTCTAGCATTTTTTAACCCCCATAAATTTGAAATATTTTATATATTATAACATAGATACAACTTAAAATAAATTTGCTATAATATAAAAAAAGGAGGAGCAATGAAGAAAAAAATATTGATTATAGAAGATGAAATAGATTTAATAAAAGTTTTAAAGGATACATTTGAAAAGGAAAATTTTCAAGTATTTTGTGCAGAAGATGGAGAAGATGGGATAGAAAAATTTTATGAAAAAAATCCAGATCTTATTTTATTAGATATAAATATGCCGAAGAAAAATGGTTGGGAAGTTTGTAGTGAAGTGAGAAAACAATCAAATATTCCTATTATAATGATGACTGCTAGGGATTCAGAGATAGATGAGTTAAAAGGATTAAATATTGGGGCAGATGACTATATAACAAAGCCTTTTAGCTTAAAAGTGTTAATAGTAAAAGTAAAGAAAATATTAAAAATAGATGAGAAAAGCAGTTATAAAATAGATGGGGTTTATTTTGATTTTAAAAGTGGAGAGTTGAAAATAGATGATAAAGATATAGAGCTTACAAGGAGAGAGATACAGTTTTTAGAGTATATTATAAAGAACAAAGGGATTATATTTAGTAGAGAGCAACTTTTAAATGATGTATGGGGCTTTGATTTTGAAGGTGATGATAGAGTAGTAGATACTTTGGTTAAGAGAGTTAGAAAGAAATTGGGAGCTTATAGTGATATGATTAAAACAGTGAGAGGAATGGGATATATATTTGATGAAATTAAAAATTAATTTTTTTCAAAAGATCTTTATATTTTCAGTGGCAATAGTAATTTTTACAGTTTTAATTGGTTATATTTTAAATATATTCTTTTTAGATGAGTTTTATCTTTATAGAAAGAAAGAAAATATGTTGAAAGTTGCAGAAAAAACTAAAATATTAGTTGTTGAAAGACGTAGAGATGAGTTAGAAGAGTACAAAGAAGATCTGAGAGATAAAGAGGGAATAGATATATCTATATTAAAAGAACGAAACAAACATATGAGAAGAAAAGAGGAAGAAAATATAAAGGAAGGGTTTAATATAGCAACTGTGACAAAGGCTAAGATAAAGCTTTTAATTTATAATGAAAAACTTCCTGATGGAAGAAATTTAATATTGAGAACCTCTTTATCAGTTATGAACTCTCATAAACATGAGATGAGTATTTTTAATATATTGACAACAATTGTTTCAGTGCTGATAAGCATGATAGTAGGAAGAATATTTTCTAAAAAAATTACAGCAAATATTGAAAGGCTAAATAGTATTACAAAAAAAATATCTGTATTAGATTTTTCAGAAAAAGCAGATATTCATACAGGGGATGAGATAGAGGAGTTAAGTAAAAGTATAGATATTATGTCTAATAATCTAAATATTTCAATTGAAAATTTAAAATCTTTTGCTTCGAATGCTTCACATGAACTTAGAACTCCTATAACGGTTATAAGTACCCATGCTCAAGCTCTTGTTAATGGAATAGTAAAAGAGGAACAGGAGCAAAGGAAATATTATAAGGTTATACTTAAAGAGAGTGCCTATATGAATGATTTAGTAGGGAATTTATTAACAATTTCTAGACTTTCTTCGCCAGGAATTAAATTAAATATGAAAGATGTAAGTTTTAATAAAATTTTAAAAGAAAGTATAGAGAAATATGAGATTTTGGAGCTTGAAAAAGATATTGAATGGGATATAGATATTTTAGACATATTGATAAATTGTGATGAGAAAATCTTTAAAATAGCTATTGATAATATAGTTCATAATGCTTTAAAATACTCTCCCAATAATGAAATTATAAGGGTATATAGAGAGGAAAATAAAATAGTTGTTGAAAATGACATAAAAGGCAACTTAGACAATACAGATAATCTATGTGAGCCTTTTACAAGGGGAGAGAACGCAAAGGAAGAGAAGATTGATGGGAATGGATTGGGATTATCAATAGTAAAGAAGATAATGGAATTGAATAAAATAGATTTTGCAATAATAATAGAGGATAAAAAGTTTAAAGTCTTTTTTGACATATTCAGGTCATAAAACTGTGTTATTATTTTATTACAAAGAGAAAGATAAAATATAACGGAGGGATAGAGTATGAAAAAAATGGCATTAATAGGAATGATGTTATTTGTAGTAGGAGCTACATCTTTTGCTAGAGGACATCATCATAATAATAATTGTAACTATGCACCATGTGGAGCACCACAACATTATAATTGTGTAGTTGATCAAAATAGACCAAAGGTTGCACCAAAAACTCAAAAGAGAAGAAATCCAGAAGCTGAAAGAGTAAGACTTGTAATTGATGAAAAAAGATTAGAAATTAGAAAAGAGTTAATAAAAGAGACTCCAGATTGGAAAAAAATTGAAAGAATAAATACTGAAATTGCAACTGAACAAGCAAAAGAAAGAACAGTTAATATGAAAAGCAGATTTGAAGCTAGAAAAAATATTGAACAACAATTACAAAAAAATAATTAATTAGATTGATCAGTACCTATAAATTTATAGGTACTGATTTTTTATTAAACTATAATTTCCAAAAGTAGAGGAGTGTAAACGACTACTACTTTTGAGACGCAGAAACGAAGTTTCTGTGAATCTTAACATTAACAAAACTTATAATTTTTAACATCAATTTGACTCCATGTCAGTGAATAAAGAATCCCTACGGCTCATTCCGTTGAAAATGCAAAACTCACTCGCAAGCTCGCTCAAACACGTTGCATTTTCTTAACTACATTTCGCTGAGGGCTTCTAATATTCCCTTCCAAATTACGTCAACTTGATGTTAGGGATAATATTTTTTTTAAATCGTCACTTTATCAAATATCAGCTAAAATGGAATTTCCAAAAGTAAAGGAGTGCAAACGACTATTACTTTTGAGATACAGGCGAAGATTTATCGGAGTCCTGTAAACATCAATGAAAGGAGAGTTACGAAATCTGACGCTAAAAATTCCGACGTGTTTGAAGACGAAGTCGAGTTTCGGAATTTTAGTCAGATGAGTTTTACTCTCTCTTTATTCTTTGACATGGAATTTAGCTGATATTTAAAAGAAATAGAGATAACTAAAATTGACTAATAATCGCTAATGCAAAGGTACTTTGCTGTAAAACTAACGATATATTAGAGAACCTAGCT
>JADYUE010000069.1 GCA_021531615.1 Fusobacterium varium
ACTTTTAAATAAATAAATTTTATCATAGAAAGTACTAATTTACAGAAATAAGTTCACACCCTCTTTTATTTCTAATTTCCCACGTGGGAAATTAATTTTTTTATTGTTTTAAAGTTTTTTTTCTAAATCGTCTTTCATTGCTTTTTCTAATTCTTTAATGATTACTATTTTCTGCTTTTGTAATTTTATTTTAACTCTCATATTATTTATTAAAATATATTGTCCGTTGACGAACGAATACTTTGTTCTATTTCTGTTTTTTTATATTTTTAGATTTTTTTGCAATAAAAAAATATCGCATGACAATCATACGATATTTTTCATGTGTCCCCGAGTCACTTTTGGTTGAACCTTTTGTATCAAAACAGTACTATAACTTATCAAATTCTGTTTGTATAAGCTCTTCTAACTTATTTCTAGTAAGTTTATTTCTCATTGCTAGTGGTAAAATTACCTTAGCAATATCTTTCTTTATATTATTCATAGCTTCTTCATCTAAATCTAGTATATCAGCATATAAAGCTATAGCATTATTAATATAAGTTTTAACTTCTTTGATTTCAACATAATCGTCTGATGATTCTTCCACAACTTCAACTTTAACAGGTTCTGCTTTAACTTCTTTTTCTACTACAGGAGTTTCAATCGTTTCTTTTACCTCTTTCTCTGTTAAAGGTTCTTTGAATACTTCTTTGGCTGTTTCCTCATCAGATAATTGTTTAGTATTGAAAAGACTCTGTTGAATATCATCAGTTGTTATTTTTACTTCTTTTTTCTTATTCTCTAGCTTTCTCATTAGAAGATCTATTTTAGATTTTTCTTCAGATGATTCGTCTTTTTTCTTTTCAAAGAATTTTTTATCAACTAACCATTGAGCTAAATACTTATTAGGCTCTTTTTTAAAGTTAGATTCTATTCCTCTCTTAATATTTTCTTTCATTTCATCGCTAACTTTTCCACTAAATTGTAATGTGGTTTCTATACTATCTTCTATAGCTTGTTTTATTATAGATGCTTGTTTCTTTTCATCTAACTCCATAAATTTATTGAAAGCTACTTCAGTAGAAATAGGTTTAGGTTCTTCTCCCTTGTTAACACCTAATTGATCTAATACAACTTGCTTAGGTAATTTTACTTCTATTTTAGAACCATAATTAAACTCTATAGCTTTTTCCAAGAATGACTTTGGTTTAATCTTAGCATTAATTTTAGTATATTCTATAGCTTGTAATATTCTATGTAATCCATAAGTAGCTATAGCATTTTTTATTAAAATTGGAATTGTTTTTAATCTTCTAAGATTATATGGAAGTTTTGATATAGCATATTCTATTTCACCTTCTGAAACTTTATACTTTTTATAAACCTCAAATTTTTTTACTCTAGCTTCTTCTACTTCATCATGCTGAGATATAACAAACTCTCCAAAAGCATTTTTATCTTCCATAAAATTATTTTGCTTAATCTTATTATGCTCTTCTGTGAAGTAAAACTCAAAATAAGCTGTATTCCACGTTCCTTCTTTTACAAATTGATAACTTTCTATCAATTTTTTTTCAAGTAACACCTTTGCTGCCTCTTCCAAACTTTTCTTATTCCTCAAATAATTCTTTTTATAAAGCTTTATTCCTATTCTCCCTGCTAATTTTAGGAAGTTTTCTTTATATACCAAATTATACATTCTAGCTTTAGTTATAAGCATATATAAATCTAGTGCCATTCCATTACTTCTTAATCCTAATAACTGAGAAGCTGAATACACTAAGTATCCTTTGCTCATGATATTCTGATAGAAATAATTACCAAAACTTATTACAAAGACTTCTTTTAATCTACTATCTTTAAAATATTTTTCTTGGAAGCTTCTTCTCTCTTCAGACATTTCAGAATACTTTTCTATATCACTTTTACTTACTTTAGTTATAATCTGTACCTCTAAAATTTTTGTTATTATTTTAGAATTTATAAGATTTTTCTCCTTACTTGAGTACAATGTATTATTAAAAACATAACTTGTTTTCCCAAGTCTTTCTAAAGCAATTCTAACTTTTTTATATAGAGATCTTTGAGAAGCTATTGTAACTTCCATATTATTTAGTATTTCACTTGCGGTAGTTACAAATGTATTCTTGTAGCCATTCTGCTTTATGATTTTACTCAAAGCTATAAAAACTGCTTTTTCAAACTCTCCAGGAACAACTTCATCTGCTGCTGGAATAATCTCAATAGTTTTATTTCTATTATCATTTATAACAAAACGTACTCTTACATTTGGTTTTATTTTTCTATTTTTAGTAAACAATGGATACTCTATAATATTCATATCCATTCTTACTAAGCCATTCTCTAACTCTGGAACATATATGGTTTGTTCAATTACCTTTTTGTTACTACTATCCTCATCTGTATCACTAATAACTTCTATTTCGTTATCCATTGCTACTCCTTTCTTTTTTTAATTTTTTTATATGTTTTTTATGGTTATTATGTTATAATAAAGCCGTAACTAATAATGTTAAAATGCTTACCGTAACTAATAATGTCAAAATGCTATTTAAGTATATCAGTTTTTTCAAGTTTTTTCAAACAAAAAAAAATGTATTTATACTGAAAGATAAAATTCGTTTAGGCTCAAGTTAATCATAATGGAAGCGAAATGTAACAACTAACATTAATAAAATACTCGTATTAGATGCGACTATCAAAATGCTGCCATATATGAAATATTTTAATAAATACCTTATCAGTTACGGCTAAATATATTTTTTAATTATATATTCGTATTGGATGAGTATATAAAATACTGTTTTATAAAAAATAATAACTAAAAATACCTTATTAGATACGGCTAAATATATTTCAGATAAAAATACTCGTATCAGATGCGAACCAAATATGCTATAGCATATAAGAAAGCATTTTAGATTACATTACTAGATACGGCTTTTATGCTTTTTTACTAATATACTCGTATTTGATGAGTGTAAAATATGCTTTTTTATATAAAATACTCATATTAGATGAGTATATAAAATGCTATAATAATAAAAATACTCGTATCAGATGAGTATTAAATATGCTATTTTATAGTTACTCGGATTTGATGAGACCATAAAAATGCTGCCTAAAAAGCACGATACTCGTATTAGATGAGCTAAATACTCGTACTTGATGCTCTAAATACTCGTATTTGATGAGTAAAAATACTCGTATTAGATGCGACTGGGGTAGCCGCACCTCGTATGAGTATTTAGGTCAATGAAATCAAGGGGTCATTCTCAAAAAATAACGATAGCATGCTGTCATACAATATAAATAGTGAACCTTAAACTATAGAGAAATATATACATGTATATTATATCTAATTACTTTTATCCAAATAGATAAGTTTAAATTTATTATTTAATTATGGATTTTATAAAGATACTCATAAAGTAAATAATTAAATAATAAAATATCATTGTTAGGAGGAATAAATAATGGCTTTACCTAAAAAAAAGAAACTTTCATTAAAAGAAAAAACTATAAATACTAAAAAAGTTCCTATAATCATTTCATTTGGTCAAAAAGGTGGAACAGGTAAGACAGAATTTTCTAGAACATTAGCATATTATTTTTCAGAAATAAAAAATGAAAAAGTTTTATGTATTGATGCTGATGCTCAAGGTAACTTTACTATGGCATTTAATGCAACTAACTTAGATAGACCTTCTCTTTTTGAATTAGTAGCAGGACAAGAATATTTTAAAATACCTATAAGAGATGAAAATAATAATATTATAGGATACGAAAATGTTCCTATGGAAGTAACAGTTAATAATACTATTGTTCATGTTAATGAAAATATAGATTTAATTCCTGCTGACATTAGAATGTGTATCTTAGCATTTAAAACTATATCTTTTAAAGATTCTTTACTTAAAAAAATATTAGATCAAATAGATATGTCACAATATTCTGCAGTTATAATAGATTTAGGAGCAGGATTTGGAGACATGCATGTAGCTTCTCTTGCTATAGCTAATTATATAGTTATGCCTATCCAACTTGAACCTAATGCTGTTGATGGAGCAGTGCAAATGCCTTATATTATAGACTTAGCTAGAAAGCATTTAAATAACCCTGATTTAGATATTTCAGCAGTAATTGGTACTCTATATACTCCTAATAGAAATATCCAAAAAGAAAGCATTAAAAAGTTAGAAGAATTCTTTGGAGATCAATTCTTAGGATTGATTAGTAGAAGTACTACTGTTATAGAATCTAATACAGCTAAAAAATCAATTTTTGCATATTCACCTAGTTCTAAATCAGCAAAAGAATTTACTGAAATATGTGAAAAAATATATCAAGAAATAAAAAATAAGGAGATATAAAAATGAGTCAAAAACCAAACGAAGCAATGAACGACATAAGTATGAACAAATACAACGGAGCTTTTGACGGAATTGATATTCCTACAAATGATAATAAAAGTTCTAACGAACAAAATATAAATGAATACAATATAAGTAATATTGAAGGAGCTGTTCAAGTTCAACTAACTCACAATATTATAGATAATATTGATTTTGAAGATAAAACTTTCATATTGAGAGATATAGATTTCCAAAAATATCTTGAAGATGAAAATATTAAAACTTTATCTAATTCTATATATTCAGTAGGGCTAATTAACCCTGTTTATATCCAAAAGAGAACTGATGGAAAATATAGAATAATTTCAGGATTCAGAAGATTAACAGCTATATATGCTGGAATTATAACTTCAGGAAGTGAATATGAATTCGATGGAGAAGTTATTATAGTTCCAGAAGTATATACTAAAGAAGATCTAGATACTTTCCAAGTAAATGAAAATACTCATAGAGAAAATTTAAAACCTTTAGAATTAGCTCAAAGAATATATGATGCTTCTGAAAACTATTCTATTCCTATTGAAGAAATAGGGGAACAATATAATTTAGGAACAAGACAAATACTAAGACTTAAAGGTATCCTAAATTATCCTACACCTCTTAAAGAAAAGGTGAATGAAATAGGAGTTACTTTATCTGACGTTATAAATAGAATTATAAAATTTAAAAAATTAACAGAAGAAAATAACTTAGAAGAAATAAAAGCTTTAGTAGATGAATTAAAAGAATTAACTAAAGCTGAATTAGAAAAATATTTAAAAGATTTAAAAACTAAAAAAAATAAACAAAATATTGAAATAAAAAGCTCAGCTAAAGTTCATCAACTAAAAATAAATGTTCCTTTAACTATGAAAGAATTAGAAGATATTTGTAAATATATTAATAATATAATAATTAATAAAAAATAATAATTTCATTAATTTTTATAAATAAATGAGGACTAAAAGATATTTTAATTCTTTGTAATGATGGACTAACTGGGATGCACATAAGAGGAGGAAATTTTCTTTAGATAGGTTAAGAAGTGGGAAGGCTCCAAAAATATTTGTTCCTCTTTTTTTATTGCCTAAGGAAATTATAAATTGACTTTATATAAAAAATTTTTGTAACTACTCATCTATGTAGTTACAAAAAATAAAAAATCAGCTAAAAATTAGGAGAATTTGCTTGATGCGGATTCTCCTTTTTAACTGATTACTGGAAGCATTATGTCACATAATTCAAAAATACTTTTTAATGCTTCATATTGATTTTGCCCATTTTTCTTCATTGTCGCGATATACCCTC
>JADYUE010000070.1 GCA_021531615.1 Fusobacterium varium
CTTTTAAATAAATAAATTTTATCATAGAAAGTACTAATTTACAGAAATAAGTTCACACCCTCTTTTTATCTGTAAGTAATTTTATATATAAATATATAAAAATCGAACTTTGAGCTAGATAATCTTTTGTAAACTTTGGATAGTTGAGTAAATACAAAAATAACCCCAGTGAAAACCACTGGAGTTACCATAAAATCTATTTTATTTTTTCATTAAAGTATCTAAGGAAATTACACATATCACGAGCAACATATTCCCAAGTATGCTCCTCTCCTCTACATAGATACCCTTTAAAAATACAATTTTTCTTTTTCATTCTGCCCATAATATCTATCCACTGTTGCAACATTAAATGGTTTACTCTATCTTCTAATCCAACACTTGCATAAAAATATCTGTTCTCTAATAACCTAGAATCAATCTTTTTTACCATAGTATATGGATCTTCTTCTAAAATTTTATATCCCCATGAACTAAAAATATCTAAAAACTTTAATTTATCAGGATTTGAAAACAGAAATTTAGGTATATAAAGATACTTTAAAATTCTTATTACTCTTCTATTGATACTCAATCTCACAATGCTCAGAGCCCCTGAGAAACTTCCTATCACCTTAAACTTATCTATATGCTTTAATCCTATCTTATAAGCTCCATAACCACCCATAGAGAATCCTACAATCCCTAAATTAGATTTAGGAAATCTTCTCTCTATCTCTGGTAACAACTCTTTTATAAGATAATCTTCATAGTTGTGATTTGCAACTCCCTTGTAGTTACTATACCAACTTTGCCCTTCATCTCCAGAATCAGGAATAACAAAAATCATTGGTTCTATCTCTCCTCTTTTCAAAAGGTATAGATAGTTTTGTAGAAGTTTTCCTCTATCTGTCCAATCTCCACAATTATCTCTTAATCCATGAAATAGAAATAAGCATGGTACATTTTCAAAAGAATCTACATTAGGTGTAACTAAAAGATATCTCATCTTCTCATTAACAAAAGAACTTTCAATATAGTTTTCCTCTACTTTTACACTATTATCAATTAGATCTTTTGTTATTTCATCATAATTTAAATCAACATTTTTTAAAAAAGTAATCTCTTCATATCCCTTTACTCTTTTTAACTTTCTAGCCAATTTTGATTGATAGGGGTAAGTAACTATATAAAATAAAACTCCCATAATTAAAATTAGCAACAGTAAAAATTTTAGTGACATCAATTCTCCCCTTGTTTATATATATTAGAACTCAGCGTTTTTAGGTGTTCTTGGGAATGGAATTACGTCACGGATATTTGTCATTCCTGTAATATACATTATAATTCTTTCAAATCCAAGTCCATATCCTGAGTGTGGGAAACTTCCATATTTTCTTAAATCAAGATAGAATCCATAGTCTTCTGGGTTCATTCCTAACTCTGTAATTCTATTTTCTAGTATTTCAAGTTTATCTTCTCTTTGAGATCCACCAATAATTTCTCCAATTCCTGGTGCTAATAAGTCCATAGCTCTTACTGTTTTTCCATCTTCATTAAGTTTCATATAGAAAGCTTTAATATCTTTTGGATAGTCAGTTAAGAATACAGGTTTTTTGAAGTATTCTTCAGCAAGATATCTCTCATGTTCACTTTGAAGGTCGATTCCCCATTTAACTGGATAATCAAATTTCTTACCTGATTTTTCAAGAATTTCAATAGCTTCTGTATAAGTAAGTCTTCCAAATTCACTATTTAATACATTGTTTAATTTATCAAATAATCCTTTTTCAATAAATTGATTGAAGAATGCCATCTCTTCTGGACACTCATCCATAACAAATTTAATGATATATTTTACCATTGCTTCAGCAAGTTCCATATTAGCTTCAAGATCAGCAAATGCTATTTCAGGTTCGATCATCCAGAATTCTGAAGCATGTCTTGCTGTATTTGAGTTTTCAGCTCTGAAAGTAGGTCCAAATGTATAGATATTTCTAAATGCTGCACAATAAGTTTCTCCACTTAATTGTCCACTTACTGTTAAGTTAGTTTCTTTTCCAAAGAAGTCTTGAGTGTAGTCAACTTTTCCATCTTTAGTTTTTGGTAGATCATTTAAGTCTAAAGTTGTAACTCTAAACATTTCTCCTGCACCTTCACAGTCAGATCCTGTAATTAATGGAGTATGTACATAAACAAATCCATTTTCTTGGAAGAATTTGTGAATAGCATAAGCTACTACTGATCTTACTCTAAATACTGCTGAGAAAGTATTTGTTCTTGGTCTTAAGTGAGCTTTTGTTCTTAAAAATTCAAAAGTATGTCTTTTATTTTGTAATGGATAGTCAAGATCTGCTTTTTGGTAGATTTCAACTTTAGCAGCTGCGATTTCAAACTCTTGTCCTGCTCCTTGAGATTTTATAAGTTTTCCACAAACTTTAACTGATGAAATTATAGAAAGACGTGAAATTTCATCAAAGTTATCTAAATTTGTATCAAATACAACTTGTATCCCTTTAAAGAATGAACCATCATTTATTTCTAAGAAACCAAAATTCTTTTGAACTCTGATTTTTTTTACCCATCCTGATATTTCAACCTCTCTGTCAATAAATTTTTCTTTCTCTCTGTATAGAGATTTAACTGTTACTTTTTCCATTTTTACCCCCGTAAAACTTATATTATTTTAGTACCTTTATTTACTACTTTATCATCAACTATCTCTATTCTATCAAGATGCCCTTTTACTTGAGCTTTAAATAGTTCTAAATACATTTTTCTATATTCAGCTCTCTCTGCTTGTTCCTCTGGAGTAAGTTCTCTCTCTCTTGATAATTTAGTAAAATAATTTATCTTTTCAATGATTTTAGACATTTCCATTTTATATTCTTCCTTTCTTTTCTTAATTTATCTATATTTTTAGTATATAAAATAAAAAATGATATTTCAAATTATAGCACAACTTACCTTTAAAGTAAATGGTATGGAGTGAATTTTAACCCTTTTGTTACAAATATAAATACAAAAAAAGGATCAACTTTGCAATTTCAAAATTAATCCTTTAAATAATCTTAATTTAATACCCCAAATATTTTCCAATTTTATATTTAGAAATTAAGCCTTCCATATTTTTATTATTATTTATATTTAATACAATCCCTAATGAAGCAAAAATTGTTACTAATGAACTTCCACCATAGCTAAATATAGGCATTGGAATACCAAATACTGGCAGCATTCCTAATGCAACATAGATATTTATCAATACTTGAGTTATTATATAACCACCTACTCCCATTGCAAGATATTTACCAAAATAATCTTTTCTCTCTATAGCCACAGTTTTTATTATATTAAACAGTATTAATAATACAGCCATTAAAATAATCATTCCAATTAATCCTAATTCTTCACCATATGAAGCTAAAATAAAGTCTGTGCTTACCTCTGGAAGATATTTATACTTTTGAACTCCATTAGCATACCCTTTACCTATTACTCCACCACTACCAAAAGCTATTAGTGATTGCCAAACTTGATAACCTATGGCATTATCATACTCATTTGTCAACAATCCTGTTATAAAACTAATTATTCTTCTATATCTAAAATGAGCTGTAGTCATATCCATAAAATGATATATCCAATAAAAAGCAGCTCCAATACCTATAAAGCCTGCTGTTGTAATTCCAATTATAATCTTCATATCTATTTGTGCTAAAAATAACATAAATAACAATATTGCAACATAGTGAAGAGTTGTTCCTAAGTCACCTTGTGCACAGATAAAAAAACCAAAGACTAAAGGAATTGATATAACATAAAGTACTACTTTTCCATTTTTATAGCCTTCTTTTTCTACTCTTTCAAAAAGATGAGCTAATAATATAATAAATGGTAGTTTTAAAAACTCTGCTGGCTGTAAAGTAAAAGTTCCTATTTTTATCCAACCATAAGCACCCTTAATATTAGGAACTACCTTTGGCAAGGCTCCAGCTGCTATCCAAACAAAAGCAAGAATAGCTATTGAAATTAAAGCAATTAACAAGCACATTCTTTTTTTATTATAAACTTTATAATTTACTACTCCACCAACTATAAAGCATCCAATTGAAATTCCTATATACATTAAATAACTTCTAAAATATTTCAATCCTTTACTATAAATCATATAGAAATTTGCACTAAACATATTTACCACTGCTAAACTTATTAATAAAATAATACAAACAATAAAAGTTAAATTTCTTCTTTTTCTTCTTTTATTAGTTTCATAGTTTATCTTATCTTTATTTATCTGATTTCTTTGATAATAAAGATTTTTTTCTTTTTTAATATCATTTTTTATGTCTGAATTTATATTTTCACTAACAGCCATCTTCCCTCCTAATTTCTTTACTTTAAAATCTTCCTAGCTTTATAATAGCTACTATAAAATAATACCCTATATTTCATTTTTTGTATATAGTTTCTTTAAAAACTATAATTTATCTAACTAAGCTAAGTTATCTAGTACATCGCTAGGTTTTGACAAAGTGCCTTTGTATTTAGCGATTAATAGTCAATTTTAGTTATCTATATTTCTTTTTTAACATCAAGTTCTCTCCATGTCAGTGAATAAAGAATTCCTATAGCTTATTCTGTTGAAAATGCAAAACTCGCTCTGCAAGCTCCGCTCAAACACGTTGCATTTTCTTAACTGCATTTCGCTAAGGGCTTCTAATATTCACCTCTAAATTACGTCAACTTGATGTTAAGGATAACAATTTATTAAAACAATATTTTTTCAAAAAATAAAAAAAAGCTTGGCGAGT
>JADYUE010000071.1 GCA_021531615.1 Fusobacterium varium
ATATAATATATAATATATAATAAAAAAATAAATACAAAAAAGGCAGGTGAAACTCGTTTAAAACGGGGGAAATTTTGAAAAATGATTTTTGTTTAAAAATTAGCAACATGGAAAAAACTTATAAAAATATGGCAGGACAAAAAACAATTGCACTTCAAGATATTAATCTAGAAGTAAAAGAAGGAGAATTTATTTCAATAATTGGACCTTCTGGTTGTGGGAAATCTACATTATTAAAAATAGTAAGTGGACTAGATAATCCAACTGGTGGAAAAATTGAATTTAATGAAAATTTTGATTTAAGTCAATACATAGGATTTGTTTTTCAAGATTCTGTATTATTACCTTGGAAAAATGTATATGATAATGCAGTTTTTCCTTTAGAAATAAAAAATTTAAAAACAAAAGAAAATCTTGAAAAATTAGAACAATTGTTATCTATGGCGGGATTAGCAGATTTTAAAAAATCACTTCCAAGAGAGCTTTCTGGAGGGATGAGACAAAGGGTTTCGATAGTTAGATCCCTTTCTTATGATCCGAAACTTTTATTAATGGATGAACCTTTTGGAGCCTTAGATGCTTTAACTAGAGATTCGTTAAATATAGAGTTATTAAAAATTTGGGAACAAACTAAAAAAACTATATTGTTTGTAACACACAGTATTGATGAAGCTGTATTTCTTTCAAGTAAAGTTATAGTAATGTCACCTAGACCAGGAAGAATTAAAGAAATATTAGACATAGATTTAGGATATCCAAGAACAGTAGAGATAAGAAATAATCCTAAATTTATAGAATACAGCAAATATTTAAGAGAGGTGTTAGAATAATATGGAAAAGAAAATCAAGGGTTTATGTAAAGGATTTTCTGAATATGTTATCTCTATTGGTGTATTTTTAATAATCTGGGGTATATATGTTAAAGTTAGTGGAGTAGCTGAATATATAATGCCATCTCCTATAAAAGTTTTACAAAAATTATTTGAAATTATTGTTAAAGGGCAAATTTGGGAACATTTTTTTGCCACTTCTATTATAATTTTTGTAGGATATTTCATAGGTGTATTTTTAGGAATATTCTTTGGTTATATAATAGAAAAATGTACAATTTTAAAGGAAATGTTAATGCCATATCTTATATTTTTTCAAACAGCACCTAAAATTGCATTAGTACCATTATTTGTAATTTGGTTTGGATTAGGACTTACTTCTAAATTAGTTTTAATTGTATCAATGGTATTTTTTCCAGTTATGGTGGCAACAATGGTTGGAATAAGTTCTGTTCCTAAAGATATGAGAAATTTAATGAAAATATTAAATGCAAATAAGTTACAAATTCTTTTCAAAATAGAATTACCACATTCAATGCCAATGATTTTTTCTGGATTGAAAATAGGAATGGTTCAAGCAATAATTGGAGCTATAGTTGCTGAATGGATATCTGGAAAAGTTGGATTAGGTTATGTTTTAATATTTGCATCTTCAACATTCGATACAACTTTATTAATTGCTGGAATCTTTTTTACTATTATTGTAGGAATTTTCTATTATGAAGTTGTAAATATTTTAGAAAAAAAGATTCTTTATTGGCACGAATCGCAAAGAATAGAGAAATAAAAGGAGTAATTAAATGTATATAAAAGCAGATAAACCTGTTTATGAAGAGGGAACAGCTCATTTAAGATGTAAATCAGATAAAATTTCAGAGATTGTTTTTTTACCTGGAGATCATGCAAGAGTTGAAATGTTTAGAGATTTGTTAGAGGATTATGAAATAGTTTCTTTTAATAGAGAATTTAAAGTAGGAACTGGTAAATATAATGGAGTTCCTATTACTATTTGTTCTACTGGTATTGGAGGACCATCAACAGAAATAGCAGTTACTGAATTAATTGAATTAGGAGCAAAATATCTTATTAGAATAGGTGGTTGTGGAGCTATAAGAGAAGATATAAAATGTGGAGAATTTATAATTAATACAGGGTCTGTAAGAATGGGTGGAAGTTCAAAATTCTATGCTATGCCTGAATATCCAGCAGTTGCAGATTTTGATTTAGTAATGTGTCTTAAAGAAGCAAGTGAAAAGAAAAATTTTAAATGTCATTTAGGAATAGGAGCATCAATAGGTTCTTTCTATAGAGGACAGGGAAGAAATCCACTTTCTGTAGCAGATAAACATTATCAAGATTTATATGATGAATTAATAAGATTAAATGTAATGAATCTTGAAATGGAAGCCGAAACAATATTTACTCTATCATCAATCTATGGAGTAAAAGCTGCGAGTATCTGTGTAGTTCATTGTAATAGAATTACAAATGAATGGTTAGTAGAATATGGTGATCCGCAATTAAATATGTGTAAAACAGCTTTAGAAGCTGCAAAAATATTATATAATAAAGTAAATCAAAAGGGGGAATAATTTATGAAAAAATTATTTTTAATACTATTTTCAATTTTAACATTAGGTTTATTCAGTGGATGTGGAGAAACAAAAGAAAGTACTCCTGCTAAAAAAGATGAAATTCAAAAAATTTCTATTCAAATTGATGGAGCAGCAGTTCCATATTATGCACCAATGTATATAGCTAAAGAAAAAGGATATTTTAAAGAGCAAGGTTTAGATGTAGATTTCTATTATGCTGCAGCAGCAGAAATTGTTAAAAACGTAGCTACAGGAAATGTTCAATTTGGTTTCCCTAATGCAGATTCTGTAATTCTTGCTAAATCACAAGGAATACCAGTAAAAGTTGTTAATACAACTTACCAACATGGACTTGGAGCTTTAATTTTCCAAAAGTCATCTGGAATAACTGAGCCAAAAGATTTAAAAGATAAAAAAATTGGGGTTACTAGCTTTGGAAGCCCTAACTATATTCAATTACAAGTTATGTTAGAAAAAGCAGGAATGAGTATTGATGATGTAAAAGTTGAAATAATTGGTACAGGAGCTATTGTAAATGCTTTAGTTAGTGGACAAGTAGATGCCATTATGTTCTCTATGCTTAGAACTATTGAATTAAAAAATCAAGGTGTAGATGTTGGTGAAATTCGTTCAGATGAATTTTTACCATCTCACGGAAATGTACTTATAGTTGGAGACAAATATCTAACTGAAAATAAAGATGTAGTTAATAAATTTAATATAGCTTTAAATAAAGGAATTCAATATATTATTGATGGAAACACAAAAGAAGCTGTGGAAATGTCAGTTGAAAAGTATGCACCTAGTTTTAAAGGAAGAGAAGAAATTGTTACAGCTATTCTTGATGAAGTATTTATTCCATATTTATGGCAAAGTGAAAATACTAAAAAGAATGGATTAGGATATTCAGATGCTGAGAGATGGAGTAATTCAATAAAAGTTTTAAAAGAATATGGAGTAATAGAAAAAGAGATAGATGCTAAAGAATTAATTGGAAATATAAAATAGTGTAGGAGAGAGAAATGACAAAAGAAAGAAGAAAAGTTTTACTACCACTTTTATTTTTTCCAATAATTATAATACTTTGGAAAGCATATATAGCCCTTTTTAATGTTCCAGATTATCTTTTACCTCAACCAGAAGCTCTGTTGCAAACAACAATAGATTTATTGGTTAAAGGAGATATGTTGTATCATATTTATATTACTTTAAAAGAAGTGTTTATAGGTATTATAATTGGAATATTCAGTGGACTTATAGTAGGGTACATTGTTGCCAAATCTAGATATATAGAAAAATTGATAATGCCATTTGTTCTAATTGTTCAAACAGCACCAAAAATATCTCTAGCACCACTATTTATTTTATGGTTTGGATTGGGATTAGAATCTAAAATTGCATTAGTAATATTAGTAGTTTTATTTCCAGTAATGGTTAATGAAATTGTTGCAATTAGAAGTATAGATAAAAATATGTATAATCTTATGAAAATTTTAAATAGTACTTCTTTTCAAAAGTTTTATCATATTGAATTACCATACTCTTTAGAAGCTATACTTTCTGGAATAAAAGTAGCAGTAACACAAGCTATAACAGGAGCTGTTATAGGAGAAATGATAGGAGCAAAGGCAGGATTAGGTTATTTATTAATTCTTGGAAATGAAACTTACGATATTAAATTAGTTTTAAGTTCAATTTTTGTATTAAGCATAGTTGGTTTGATTTTATATATAATTGCTGAAAAAATTGAAAAAAGATTTTTAATTTGGAAGATTTAAATAATAAAGTAAAAAAATATGGTAACTACTCAGCTATAAATTAAAATTTAAGACTCAAGTTCAAAAAAAATAGGCTTGGGTCTTTTTTGTGTCAAAAAATATGCTACAATATCAAAGTAAAATTTGAAAAGAGGGGGTGAACTTTTATG
>JADYUE010000072.1 GCA_021531615.1 Fusobacterium varium
GCTGAAAGTACTTGGAGGGAAGCCTCCTGGGAGGATAGGAACTCGCCAAGCTTTTTTTTATTTTTTGTGAAGTTAATAAAAAATAAATATAACAAGTGTAATTATTTTGCACTATATTAAGAATATGATATAATATATCGAAGGGAAGTGAAAATATATGGGAAAGTATTTAATTGATTTACATATACATACAAATACAAGTCCTCATGCATATAGTACACTGGAAGAAAACGTAAATAGAGCTAAACAAAAGGGAATGAAAGTTATAGCAATAACTAATCATGGTCCAGCTTTACCTGATTCACCTCATTGGTGGAGTTTAGTTAATATGAGGGTAATTCCAGAATATATGGAAGGTGTTAGAGTATTAAAAGGTGTAGAAACTAATGTAATAGATGAATATGGAAACTTTGATATAAATCAGAGAGTTTATGATACTATGGATATTTTATTATGTGGATTACATCCAGTAGAAAGTTATGGAGATATTTCAGATATTGAAAAAAATACAAGGGCAGTAATTAATATAATAAAAAGTCAAAAAATAGATATAATGGTACATTTAGGAAATCCTCAGTTTCCTCTTCACTATGAGGAGATTGTAAAAGCAGCTAAAGAATCAAATGTAGCTCTTGAAATAAATAACTCATCTTTAAAAGGATCAAGAAAAGGTTCAAAACCTAATTGTAGAAAAATAGCGGAATTATGTAAAAAGTATGATTGTTTAATATCATTAGGAACAGATTCACATATTTCATATGATATTGGAGAATTTGATGAGGCTATTAGTTTATTAAATGACATTAATTTCCCAGAAAGTAACATAATAAATAGTAGTGTTGAAAAATTAGAAACATTCCTTAAAGTTAGAAAAGATCTAAGGGTAAAGCAATTATAAAGAACACTTGTTATTTTATCCTTTACTAATAAAATTACACATGTTATAATTTGTGATAATTATTTTAGTGGAGGTATATAAATGTTAACAATAGGGGATTTAAAAATAGATAATCCAATAATACAAGGTGGTATGGCTATAAGAGCTTCAATGGCTAAACTTGCAGCAGCAGTAGCAAATGAAGGTGGAATAGGGGTTATAGCAGGAACAGCACTTTCAATAGATGAATTAAAAGAAGAGATAGCAAAAGCTAAAAAAATGATAGTTAATAAAGGTGGAGCATTAGGTGTAAATATAATGTATGCTACAACTAACTTTATGGATTTAGTTCAAGCTTCAATAGAGGCTGGAATAGATGTTATTATTTTTGGAGCAGGGTTCTCAAGAGATATTTTTGAAGTAGTAAAAGGAACTGGAGTAAAAGTAATACCAGTAGTTTCATCTTTAAAATTAGCTAAAATCTCTCAAAAATTAGGAGCAGATGCAATTGTAGTAGAAGGTGGAAATGCTGGAGGACACTTAGGAACTGACAAAGATTCATGGGACATAATAGAAGAGATAACTAAAAATATTTCAATTCCTGTTTTTGGAGCAGGAGGAGTAATAACTCCAGAAGATGCAGCTAGAATGGTAAGTCTAGGAGCAGATGGAGTACAAATGGGAAGTAGATTTATCGCTTCTGAAGAGTGTGAGGTAGATGACTTCTTTAAACAAATGTATATAAATGCAAAAGAGGGAGATATAGTTGAGATAATAAGTTCAGCAGGTTTTCCAGCTAATGCAATAGTATCACCATATGTAAAAAAAGTTTTAAATGAAGCAACAGAAGCACCTAAGAAATGTGTAAGATGTTTAAAGAAATGTACATTTAAGTTTTGTGTAAATGAAAGATTAGTAAAAGCCCATGATGGTAATTATGAGGAAGGAATATTCTTTGCTGGAAGGGATGCTTGGAAAATAAATGAAATTCTTTCAGTAAAAGAAATTTTCGATAGATTCAAAAAAGTTTTCAAAGAATAATTTTTTATTTTAGGAGGATTTATGATTAATAACGAAATCTGTAAATTACTTGGAATTAAATATCCAATTATACAAGGAGCTATGGCATGGATAGCTAATGGAAATCTAGCTGGACATGTTTCTAAAGAGGGAGGACTTGGAATTATAGCTGGTGGAGGAATGCCAGTTGATATTTTAAGACAAGAGATAAGAAAAGCTAAAGAGATAACTTCTAACCCTTTTGGTGTTAATCTTATGTTAATGATGCCTGATGTAGAAAAACAAATAGATGTTTGTATAGAGGAAAAAGTTCAAGTAGTAACTACAGGAGCAGGAAACCCTGGACCATATATGGAAAAGCTTAAAGCAGCAGGAATAAAAGTTCTACCAGTTGTGGCTTCAGTAGCATTAGCAAAAAGAATGGAAAGAATAGGAGCAGATGCTGTAATAGCTGAAGGAATGGAAGGTGGAGGACACATAGGAAGTATAACAACTATGGCTCTTGTACCTCAAGTTGTAGCAAGTGTAAAAATTCCTGTAATTGCAGCTGGAGGAATAGCTGGAGGAAAACAATTCTTAGCAGCACTATCATTAGGGGCAAGTGGAATTCAAGTAGGAACTAGATTCTTAACTGCTAATGAATGTACTATCCATGAAAATTATAAGAATGCTATTTTAAAAGCTAAAGATAGATCAACTGTATCAACAGGAAATTATACTGGTCATCCTGTAAGAGTTATTGAAAATAAATTTGCAAAACTAATTTTAGAAATGGAAAAACAAGGAGCTCCAAAAGAGGAGATAGAACAATTAGGAACTGGAAAATTAAGATTAGCTGTAGTTGATGGAGATGTTGACAATGGAAGCGTAATGGCAGGACAAGTAGCAGCTATGGTTAATGAAAAAGCAGATGTAAAAGATATATTAGAAAGCTTTATGAGAGAACTTGAAGAGGAAAAAAATTCACTTATAGCAAGAATGAATAGTTGGCAATAATAAAAAAGGCGTAACTACTCAGCTATAAATTAAAATTTGAGACTCAAGTTCAAAAAAAATGGGCTTGGGTCTTTTT
>JADYUE010000073.1 GCA_021531615.1 Fusobacterium varium
AAGCAAATTCTCCTAATTTTTAGCTGATTTTTAATTTTTTGTAAACTACATAGCTGAGTAGTTACAGCTGAAGTTTTTAGTAACACTAATTCCTTCAGCTTTTTTATTATCTATTTATAAATTTTACAATTAAAGATATAACTACTAAAATAGCTAAAATTACTAATTTTATCTTTATTCTCTTTATATTTCCTTCTCTCCTATTAAACATATCTTCTCCTATCTTAATTCATCTATCACTGTTTCTAAAATCTTTATTCCTTCATCTATTTCTTCCTCTGTACATTGAGCAAAACTTAATCTTATATAGTTATATGCCTTTTCAGAAAAAACAACTCCTGGTAAAATTCCTACTCCTCTTCTTAAAAGTTTCATATAAACAGCTTCTCCTGTTATTTCATATGGAAGTTCAACCCACAAATTCATTCCACCCTTTGGTTTATTTAATTTTAAATTCTCTATTTTTTTTAATCTATTATACATATACAACTGCTTTCTCTTAAACTCTTTTCTTGATCTTTCAATATGTTTCTCCCATATTCCTTCTTCAAGAAAATATTGAAATACCCTTTGATTCAATCCTGAGTTTGAAATATCACTAGAGTATTTTCCACCTAATACTGAAGTTGCTATCTTTTCTGGAACTATGATAAATCCTAATCTAAATCCAGGCATAAATACTTTTGAGTAGCTTTTTATATATATTACCCTATTATTTTTATCAAAACTTTTTATACTTTTTATTCTCTCATCAGAAAAATATATATCTGAGCTACAATCATCTTCAATTATGTAAAAATCATATTTCTCAGCTAATTTTAATAACTCTTTTCTTTTGCTTTCAGACATAGAGATTCCAGTAGGATTTTGATAAGTTGAAGCTGTATATAAAAACCTTATTTTTTCTCTTTTTAAAATTTTTTCCAGTTCTTTTAAATCAATTCCATCTTTTTTTAATTGAACTTTCTCTACCTTTGCTCCATTATTTTTAAAACTAACTATTGCTCCCTTGTATACTGGATCTTCTGTAACCACTATATCTCCTGAAGTTATCATAACTTTGCTTATAATATCTATCCCTTGTTGAGCTCCAGAAACAATTTGAATATTCTTTATTTCAACATCTATCCCCTCTTTTTTTAACTGCTTTTTTATACTTTTTCTAAGCTCCATATATCCTAGAGGATTTTCATATAATAGTGCTTTTCCACCATCTCTATCTAAAATATAATTTATACTTTTTTTTAATTCTTCAACTGGTAAAAAATCTGCACTTGGAGAAGCAGTAGAGAAATCTATTCTATATTCACTACTAAAATATCCATATTTAAATATCTCATTCTCCATATGATCTTCTGGGTAAAATTTCTTCTCTATATTATAATTTACATAAGCTCCACTTCCACCTCTTAAATAAATATAGCCATTTTCTTCCAATTTTTCATAAGCTTTTATTACAGATGAATGGCTTACTCCAAATTTTTTAGCTAACTCTCTAATAGAAAAAATTTTTCCTTTTAACTCACCATTTTCAATCATCTCTTTTAATTTATAGTAGATTTGAATATATATTTTCTCTCTACTTTTTAACGATATATCTAACATAGAAACTATCTCCTTTAAAATTGTACCGATACACTTATCATTTTTTAATATTGAATAAATATAAATTTTATGTGATACTTATAATATAAATTGCAATATATAAAACTGTATCGATACTCATATTATATATTATTCTAAAAAATATTCAATATGGAGGTTTTTGTTATGTCAAAATATGAATTAAATAAAAATCTAGCTCAAATGTTTAAAGGTGGAGTTATAATGGATGTCACTAATGCTAAAGAAGCTAAAATAGCTGAAGAAGCTGGTGCTTGTGCTGTTATGGCTTTAGAAAGAGTTCCTGCAGATATAAGAAAAGATGGGGGAGTTGCCAGAATGTCTGATCCAAAAATGATAAAAGAGATTCAAGCTGCTGTTTCTATTCCTGTAATGGCAAAGGTAAGAATTGGACATTTTGTAGAAGCTCAAATTTTAGAAGCTCTAGAGATAGATTATATTGATGAAAGTGAAGTATTAACTCCTGCTGACGATAAATTTCATATAGATAAAACTAAATTTAAAGCTCCTTTTGTTTGTGGTGCTAGAAACTTAGGAGAAGCACTTAGAAGAGTATCTGAAGGGGCTAGTATGATTAGAACTAAGGGTGAAGCTGGAACTGGTGATATTATTGAAGCAGTTAAACACATGAGAACTGTTAATGAAGAGATTAGAAAAGTAGTAGCAGCTTCTGAATCAGAACTTTTTAACATAGCTAAAGAAATTGGAGCTCCATATGAATTAGTAAAATTTGTTCATGATAATGGCAAACTTCCAGTTGTAAATTTTGCTGCTGGTGGAGTAGCAACTCCTGCTGATGCTGCACTTATGATGCAATTAGGTTGTGATGGTGTATTTGTAGGATCTGGTATCTTCAAATCTGGAAATCCATTTAAAAGAGCTTCTGCAATAGTTAAAGCTGTAAAAAATTATAATAATCCTAAAATTTTAGCTGAAATCTCTGAAGATTTAGGAGAAGCTATGGTAGGAATAAATGTATACTCTCTTACTGAAGAGGAAAAAATGGCAAAAAGAGGTTGGTAAATACTTATATTTTGCCTAAATTATTAAAAATATTTAAACAGATAAGCTCCTAAACTAATTTTAAGACAGATGAGAATTATAATTATAATTTTCATTTGTCTTTTTATTTACCTTAATTTTTATAATAACTTCTAAAAAAATAGCCTTGGCAATCTCTCGCCAAGGCTAAAATTCAAACTATTGGGTGTATAATTTTTGGTGTTGGTACTTAAATGTATTAACAACTTTTTTACTTTTTTTTCAAAAAAAAGATGAGACAAGTAAATTTTCCTGTTAAAATTAAGTCGCCAA
>JADYUE010000074.1 GCA_021531615.1 Fusobacterium varium
CTCTCTTATGCCATTGCACTCTGCGGTTGATTTCCATCCAACCTGAGAGAACCTTTGAACGCCTCCGTTACTCTTTCGGAGGCGACCGCCCCAGTCAAACTGCCCACCTAGCACTGTTTCCGTGGCTACAAACCACAGATTAGAATTCCGACATTGAATGGTTGGTATTCCACCGACAACTCCGATACAGCTAGCGCCATACCATCATAGTTTCCCAACTATCCTATACATGCAATGCCAGAACCCAATACCAAGCTACAGTAAAGCTCCATGGGGTCTTTCCGTCCTACTGTAGGTAACCGGTATCTTCACCGGTAATACAATTTCACCAGGCCTCCCGTCAAGACAGCGCTCAAATCATTACACCATTCGTGCAGGTCGGAACTTACCCGACAAGGAATTTCGCTACCTTAGGACCGTTATAGTTACGGCCGCCGTTCACCGGGGCTTCAATTCGGAGCTCTCACTCCTCCTCTTAACCTTCCGGCACTGGGCAGGTGTCAGCCCATATACATCGCCTTACAGCTTAGCATAGACCTGTGTTTTTGTTAAACAGTTGCTTGAGCCTCTTCACTGCGACCTCCAAATGCTTTGTAACGCGTGTTTACTAACATTCAGAGGCACCCCTTCTCCCTAAGTTACGGGGCAATTTTGCAGAGTTCCTTAACGAGAGTTAGCCTGTCCGCCTTAGATTTCTCATCCTGACCACCTGTGTCGGTTTCGGGTACGGGCAGTTATACCTTAACGTTAGAAGCTTTTCTCGGCAGCGTGGGATTTGCACCTTTCCTTTACGTCTCAAGTCTAATCTAGCGGATTTGCCTACTAGATCACTCTACGCGCTTCCACAGGAACTTCCGTTCTCCTGCGTGCATACCCTTCTGCGTCCCTCCATCACAAAATATAACTGGCACAGAAATATTAATCTGTTTTCCATTCGCCTACGCACTTTAGCCTCGGCTTAGGTCCCGGCTTACTCAGGGAAGACAAGCTTTACCCTGAAAACCTTGGTCTTCCGGCGGGGAGGATTCTCGCCTCCCTTCTCGCTACTTATTCCTGCATTCTCACTTCTGATACCTCCAGAGTCCCTTATCAGTTCTCCTTCAACGGCCTACAGAACGCTCTCCTACCAATTGCTTGCGCAATTCCACAGCTTCGGTTTATAACTTAGCCCCGTTACATTGTCGGCGCAGAGACTCTCGACCAGTGAGCTATTACGCACTCTTTAAAGGTATGGCTGCTTCTAAGCCAACCTCCTGGTTGTTTATGAATCTCCACCTCCTTTCCCACTTAGTTATAATTAGGGACCTTAGCTGGTGGTCTGGGTTGTTTCCCTTTTGACAATGGAAGTTAATTCCCATAGTCTCACTCCTGAGCTCTTGAATTATGGTATTCGGAGTTTGATTGAATTCAGTAAGCAATACGCCCCCTAGTTCATTCAGTGCTCTACCCCCATAATTAAACACTCAAGGCTGCACCTAAATGCATTTCGGAGAGAACGAGCTATCTCCTAGTTCGATTGGCTTTTCACCCCTAAACCTACCTCATCTCCCAACTTTTCAACGGCGGTGAGTTCGGGCCTCCACTGTGTCTTACCACAGCTTCACCCTGGACAGGCTTAGATCACCAGGTTTCGCGTCTACGCCCAGCGACTATGTCGCCCTATTCAGACTCGGTTTCCCTTCGGCTCCGTTATACTTAACCTCGCCACTGAACGTAACTCGCAGGATCATTCTCCAAAAGGCACGCCATCACCCTTGCGGGCTCTGACCGCTTGTAAGCACACAGTTTCAGGTTCTATTTCACTCCCCTCCCGGGGTTCTTTTCACCTTTCCCTCACGGTACTATACGCTATCGGTTAGTAAGAGTATTTAGCCTTACGAGATATGGTCCTCGCAGATTCACACAGAATTCCTCGTGTTCCATGTTACTTGGGAGAGAACATACACATCATGCGGTTTACCTGTACAGGATTATCACCTTCTACGATTTAGCTTTCCAACTAATTCCAGTTCAGCGCATAATAATGTTGAATATCTTACAGTTCTTCAATTGTTCTTCCCACAACCCCACATAAGCAACGGCTGTATCCTTGACACTTATATGGTTTAGGCTCATCCCCGTTCGCTCGCCGCTACTTGGGGAATCGTTTTTACTTTCTTTTCCTCGAGTTACTTAGATGTTTCAGTTCACTCGGTACCCTCTTTCGTGCTAAGACTCCATCTTAGCAGATTGCTCCATTCGGAAATCTTGGGGTTAACGCTCGTTTGCAGCTAGCCCAAGCTTATCGCAGCTTACCACGTCCTTCATCGGCTCTTACTACCTAGGCATTCCCTGTGTGCCCTTAAGTATTTTAACCTATTAGTTTTTGTTTAATTTGTTTTGACAGCTAACTCTTCATTATATGAAAGAGTTAAAATTGTATTTGATCTATTATATAGTTTCCAATGTCCATCTATCAGTAATGTAGAACATTACCAATAGAACAGAGAAAGAGATTTGATCTCCTTAGAAAGGAGGTGATCCATCCGCACGTTCCCGTACGGATACCTTGTTACGACTTCACCC
>JADYUE010000075.1 GCA_021531615.1 Fusobacterium varium
TCATATAAATTCCCCCAAAATATTTTATTTACCTTTGAGCTCCTAAGGTACTTCTATTATAGCTTAGGTTAATTTTTTTTAACAGTGATAGGGAGTGAAAAGGTGTGAAAGAAAAAAGAATTTTTAATTTTTTTAATAGCCTTTAAAATTTATTATAAAAAAATGGGGCTATGTATAAGGAGCCGACCATCTAAAATAAGGATAAAAACTTAATTTTAAGAAAGAAAAAATATAAAATATTGATTTTTCAGTGGCAAACTGTTATAATTAAAGTGAGAAAGGGGCAGAAATGCAGCCAAGTATTAGGTGTACCTACACCTGAAAGCTGAATGAAGCACAAAAACTGGGATTTTCCATCTCAAGACTTATATACACAATTTTATTGATGGGATATAAGGGGCTTGAGAAAGGCTGAAAGGGAGAAAATAAGCTGTAAAATAATACTCTCCAAAAAATTAACAAACTGAACCCAGCAGGTTAATAGGTAAAATTAAAAATAATTTTTGAGAAGCTACCTTGAATATTTTAGGTAGCTTTTTTCATAGGAGGAAAAATGCCAAAACCTAATCAAGAACAACTTGAAAATATAAAGGCAGCTTTAAATATATATGAAAAAGAATTGGTAAATAAACAAATTTTAATTTTATATTCAGAGATAAGCAACAAAGATTTAAAAAAACTATCTAAAGAAAAATTAAAAGAATTTAAAAAAATAGTTGGATTAGAAATTACTTTTAAAAAAGAAAATTTTATGCACTTGGTTGGGATTGTCAGAGAAAGTATAAAAATTCCCTTGATTACTTTTTATAATAATTTAAAATTAAATAAAGTTTCTTTAAATGAATTTGAAATTTCTGAATATGCTAATAAAAAAAACTTTATTTTTCCAATTCTTCCAAATTCATTAAGAACAGTAGGTACTATAGGGAACTACAATTATTCAAAACCATATGTAAAAGTAGATAAAATTATAGGAAATACTAAAAAAAGTTATGGAGCAGTTCTCGGTATTAGAGAAGAAAAATTTAAAAAAAGTTTAAATCTATTAAAGTCTTATGCTCCTGTTTCACTTTTAGAAGAAATAACAGAAAATTTAATATTGAAGAATACAGAAAGAAAAATTTTGGCAATTTTTGAAAAAAATATTAATGAAAAATATTATGGTAAATTATCTTATAAAAATAAAGATTATCCAATAGAAAATATTTGGAACAATAAAGAGTTTTATAAATTATTAACTTTTGATCTTCAAGAAAAAATTTTAAATCAAATAAAAGAAAAAAATTAATTATCTCTTTGACAAAAATTCCAAAAGTAGAGGAGCTTTAGCGACTACTACTTTTGAGATGCAGAAATGGAGTTTCTGCATACCTTAATTAAAAAAAGTTAATTATCTCTTTGACAAAAATATCTTGTCTATGTTAATATGTAAATATAGAACCTAAATTCCAAAACCTATTTTTTAAAAAAATAACAGGTTAAAATTTAATAACTCCTTATATTTACTAGGTTAAATGCTCGTTAAATTACACTTTTTAAGAAAAAGTTGTACGAGTAAAAGGGAATAAAAGAGAAATAGTACTAATTACTGAAACAAGTGATTAAAAAATGCTCCTTAAATTTTAAAATTAAAAATACCTTTAATTCTGATAAATTCAAAAAACAAGGGTATAAGGAGCCGACCATCTAAAATAAGGTTTAAAACACATTGCATAACTATTTACCTGTATCTCTAGTCTTTCTTTGTATAAGGAGCCGACCATCTAAAACAAGGTTTAAAACACTCCAACTTGGAACGACTAGCCCTTTTCTATCTCAGAAAGTATAAGGAGCTGACCATCTAAAACAAGGTTTATAACAAAAAAAGCACGATTAATTCGTGCTTTTTGCTTTTCTATTAAATATTAATCTTCC
>JADYUE010000076.1 GCA_021531615.1 Fusobacterium varium
TTTTGAAAAAAAGTAAAAAAGGTGTTAATACATTTAAGTACCAACACCAAAAATTATACACCCTATTTAATTAAAACTAAAGGGGGAATAGAAGTGCTAAAAAAATTTGTAAGTTATTATAAACCATATAAAAAACTTTTCTTTCTAGATCTATTTGTAGCTACAATTTCAGCTCTTTGTGATCTATTTTATCCAATGATAACAAGAGAGATAGCTAATAACTCTATACCTAATAGAGAGATAAGAGCTATTGGAATATTTGCAGGAGTTCTTTTAGTAATTTATTTAATAAAAATGCTATGTGCATATTTTATGCAGTATTGGGGACACTTAGTTGGAGTTGGAATGCAAGCAGATATGAGAAGAGATATCTATAAACACCTTCAAAATTTGCCAATAAGATATTTTGATAACAATCAAACTGGAAGTATAATGTCAAGAATAGTAAATGATCTTCAAGATATTTCAGAACTTGCTCATCATGGACCAGAAGATCTATTTATCTCATTTTTTATGATAATTGGAGCATTTGCAATGTTAATCAGAATAAATATTCAATTAACATTGATAATATTTTGTCTTTTACCTTTAATACTGCTTTATAGCATGTTTCAAAGAAAAAGATTATTAGCTGTTTTTATGAAGACTAGAGAGAAAACAGGGGATATCAATGCTAGATTACAAAATAGTATCTCTGGAATAAGAGTTTCTAAAGCTTTTGTTATTAATGAAAATGAGAGAGAAAGATTTGAAAAAGATAATCAAAAGTTTGTAGAAGCTAAGAGCAAATCTTATAAGATAATGGCTGAATATACAGCAGGAGTTGGATTTTTAACAGATCTATTAGATTATGTTGTCCTTATTTTTGGAGGATTATTTACTTATTGGGGAAAAATAGGGATTGGAGATTTTCTTGCCTATCTTCTTTATATAAAGATATTTACTCAACCTATAAAAAGATTGATAGCCTTTGTGGAACAATTCCAAAATGGTATGAGTGGATTTAAAAGATTTATGGAACTTATAGGAGAAGAGGAAGAGGGAGACAAAGTTGATGCAATAGATATGGGAAAAGTTGAAGGAGAGATAGATCTGCAAAATGTTTCTTTTGACCATGAAGATAAATCTGTTTTAAAAAATATCTCATTAAAAATATCTAAAGGTAAGATGCTTGCATTAGTAGGACCATCTGGTGGAGGTAAGACAACTCTTTGTAATCTAATACCAAGATTTTATAATATTAAATCTGGGGATATTAAGATAGATGGAAAAAGTATCTATGATGTTAAGTTAGAATCTCTTAGAAAAAATATTGGGATAGTTCAACAAGATGTTTTCCTATTTACTGGAACAATTAAAGAGAATATATTAGTAGGAAATAGTGAAGCCACAGATGAAGAGGTAATGATAGCAGCTAAAAAAGCTAATATTCATGATCTGATAATGGAGATGCCAGAGGGATATAATACATTTGTTGGAGAGAGAGGGGTAAAACTTTCAGGGGGACAAAAGCAAAGAATTGCAATAGCAAGAATTTTCTTGAAAAACCCACCAATACTTATATTAGATGAAGCTACATCTGCACTTGATAATATTACAGAGAGATTGATTCAAAACTCATTAGAGGAGCTATGTAAAGGAAGAACTACAATAGTTGTTGCTCATAGACTTTCTACTATTCAAAATGCTGATGAGATAATAGTTCTTACTGATAATGGAATAGAGGAGAGAGGAACTCATCAAGAACTATTAGCAAATAAAGGATTCTATCATAAATTATATAATATGAGTCAATTGTGAACTACTCCCACCTATAGAGGTGGGAGCTTCGTAATTACTCATCAGAGTAATTCTAAAGAAGTT
>JADYUE010000077.1 GCA_021531615.1 Fusobacterium varium
TTTTAAGTTCTTTATTCCATTTAGGAACTACTAAATCAATAGGCATAACAACTGATTTTATCTCTTCACCCTCTATATACTCACCATCTCTTAACATTTCAGGATTAGGAATCCATTTCTTTTCATCTTTATTCCACATATATTGCCATGATGGGCTATCTACCTTAACGATATTATCTCCCTCAATATATGCTCCATCATCTAAAGCTATAAATCCTAGCTCAACAAGTTCTCTTGGATTTGCTGGTCTAACTACATCTCCATTCATAACTGGAACTGTCGGAATTTCTTCTCCTAGATAATGAGTTACCTCTAAGGTTTCATCTTTAAAAAACATTCTAAAAAAGTCTTGTGCATTTTCTAAAGGCTCATCATAAACACCTAAGACATAGCACTTATGTTCATTTATAACTATATTTTTATCTAAATAATAATATTTTTGCATTGTTTAGCCTCCTATTTATACCATAGTACTGTCAATTTCGTTCCTTGAACATCATCAGAACCTGAAACAAATAAATCATTTCCACTTCTTACAATTCTATAATCAACTTCTTTTGCCCCTGAGCTAATACCAGTTACACCATTCCTTACAACATGTATTCTAGCTCTTTGTGAACCGCTTCTAGGTAAATAATAACATTCTATAACAAGAAAATTCCAACCTTCTCTATATTTTTCTGGTATTGTGAAATATCTACTTGTTCCACTCCATGAATATTCTTCAAAATGTTTTGCACTTTCAATAGAAGTTATCCTACTATTCAAATCACTCATCTTAATCGGTGTAACTCTTCCTGTTCCCTCTAGTGTTCTCACTTTCTCATTTATAGTATTAAGGGTTATAGGGTTACTTCTACCCCCCCCCGTTTAATTTTTTATCTGAATTTGACATGTATTTACCTCCAATTTTTATTGAATAAAAAATCTTATTGTATTTATTGTAGCATTATTATTTGCAGCTCCTGTACTCCCTGCTAAACCTTCTCCTTCACAATTTCCGAAAGTTTTTATATAATCTTCATAACCAAAATTAAATTTTATTTCTGCTTTTTCATTATTTTCTAAGCCATTAATGCTAACATGAAAAGAAATACTGTATGATGTATGACCACTACTTGTTGTTTTTGACTTTTTATGATACATAAAAGTTACTCTTATATTTCTTTGTGATAAACCTAATTTACAAAAAAAAGTTTTAGACCAATCATCAGTTTTTTTAAATGTAACTCCTATATCGAAGCTTACAGATTCAATCCAGCCTGTTTTCCCATGTAAATCACTCATTTTTATTGTTCCACTAGGTTTTTCAGCTACAGTTCTAACATCTGTATTTCCTAAATTTAAACTTCCATTTTTTCTAAGTTCAGCCCTAACTTGACCCATTGTTATAGTTCCTGTTGATGGTAGTGCCATACTACTCACCTCTTTCTAGTTCAGATACCCTTTTACTTAGTTTCTGATAAGCATCTAGAAGTAAATAAATAATATCTCTATCCCTTACTGCAAGAACTTTTCTTCCATTAACTTCTCTATCAGTTTCTAAGACTAGGTTAGGATAGAACTCTTGTAATTCTTGAGCTATAACTCCATATCTAATATCCTTTTCTCCTATATAGTTATAACTATATACTTGTAGTTTATCTAAAAAATTATCTTTTAGAGGTTGGATATTCTCTTTTAACTCTCTATCTGAAAAGGCAGTAACATCACCATTAGATACTATTTGACCTGTTACAGTTAAGTTGCCATTAACAGTACCACCACTTGTTGACAAATAAGGGTGAGTGTGTGAATCAGGTGGAAAAGTG
>JADYUE010000078.1 GCA_021531615.1 Fusobacterium varium
GTGTCCAGTTCGCCTCTATTGTATAGGACTTCTAAGTCCACAACTTTACTTTTACTCAATATATTTAATGCTCCGTTTACATCTGCATTTAATAACCTACCATCTTTTGTTTGATACAATCCTCTTTTGACTCTTTTCCCACTAAACTCATATTTTTGAGGATTATCATCACTATAAGTAGGAATTTTGTCTTTATCGAAGAAACTTGCCTTTGATGTATAGCTCTCTTCTTGTTTAACAAAATTTATTCCATATAATTTGCAAAGATATTCTATCTTTTCTCTAAGTGTTCCAAAAGGTATATTTACAAATGTTTGGTTATTCTTTTTACCTAAATTAGAATTTCTTTGGAATGTTTCGTTATATCCACAAACTATATTTCCTATACTATTTTTTAAACAATAGTTAATGATTATTCTTGCAGTTTTATTCATATAATCGTTAACTTTATCATTTCTTTTTTTAGTATTAGCAAGTTGTTTGTTTGTGTATTTATTTTTATATCCTTGTTTATCCTTTATACTTTGTAAACGTGCATTTTCTTTATTATGCCATTGATTTATAGATTTTAGTCTTCTTCCATCTATTATGAAAGATTTTCCAGTTGATGTTACACAAGTAGCAAGATTATTTATTCCAAAATCTATTGCTAATGCTTTATTTTTATCTACATTACTTTGAACTTCTTCTACTTCATAAGCATATTGAATTTCAAAGAACCTAGCATTTGACTTTGGTATAACTCTTATCTCTTTTATCTTTTTATCAACCAGTTTAGGTGGAATATTTATCTCAATACTTTTATGTTCTTTCTTGAAAGAATTTGAGTATGGGATAATTAATTTATTCCTGTTTATTCTTACAAAACCTATAATTAATGTTGTAAAACCATCTTTAGGAAGATATTTAGGAAGTTTAATATCTTTAAAATTATACTTTCCTTTTTTAGCTAATTTAAGTAATCCAAAGAAAGCTTTAAAAGAATCATCAACTTCTTTTAAAATCTGTTGTGCCATATTTGAATTTAGCATTTTATAATTTAGACTATTTTTTAGTAAGGCATAATTTTTTTGGTAATTTAAGTATTCACCTTCTGTAAAATAATACTGCCTAATATTATATATTGCTTCATTTGCTAAATTTTTAGCTATATGAGATAACAGCTTTAAATTTTTATAATCTTCTTTAGTTAATTGTTTTACTTGTTGTTTTATAGTCAAATACATTATAATCACCTCGCTTTCTGTAGGTATATTATAACATATTTTACTAAAATGTTATATTATAGTAAAAGTTTATTCAGTTTTAAATTTTTAGAATCCCACGACATATGGGAGGTGTCGTTCATATAGGATCGCTACTTCCTATACAGTTCTCTTATGAACTTCTTGTACTTTCATACAAGCACAGACTATATCTTATCCCTCAGCATTATCTGTTAGGGCGAAACCACTTCCATTACCAATAGCTTGCAATGTACTTCCCTCACGAGGAATAGTCGTTGAAGTTTCTCCTATTCGGAGCTTACCTGCTGATTATCGATTTTGTAACACTTAGGATTTAACCTTATGCCATCTAATTAATTTTTTCTGCTTTCGCCACATTCACACTTGAGTTTATTTCATCTCTATGTTGTAGTTTAATTAGCTTTACGATTTTCCAGCAATTCAGTTTCTTCGTTGCGTAGTGTTTCTACGTCTACGTACAAGTTTCCCTATACGCTTACTATTCTAGTCAATTCATCTCAC
>JADYUE010000079.1 GCA_021531615.1 Fusobacterium varium
GCTCTACTTCCTATTCCAAAATAGCTTGTTTCATTTAAAATATATCTTGCCATATTTTCCCTCCAAATGTAAATATATTTTTAATTGCTCTATAATGTATTTAAAATATTTTCTACATACTTTTTAGAGAATTCTAAATCTTCTTTAGGAACTTCATCTAATATTCCATTGATATTATATTTTTTCATTTTACTTAGTAATAATTTATAGTTTAATATTCCTTTTCCTGGAGAAACTCTTATCAATTTTCTATCTTTTACTAAAAAATCTTTAAAATGAACTGTTACTATATTATCTTTAAAAATTTCAAACATATTTTCAATTAATTCATCTTGTTGTTGATAGTTTTCTATTCCAATAAGATTAACTGGATCAAAAATTATTTTAAAATTTTTAGAATTTAAATCATTAAATAACTTTTTAACTACTTCTATATTCCAAATAGTTAAAGTATATACTGGTTCTAATCCCATATTTGTTCCATTTTTTTCTGCAACTTTAGAAAACTTTTTAAAGCTATCTAAAACTATATCATAACTTTCTTTAGAATGATTTCTTTCATTAAATGAAAAATCTATATTATATGAACCAGGTTCTGTCCCTACTACCTCTCCATTGAAAATTTTTAAAATCTCCAACATCTTCTCATATCTTTCTTCCCCAAGAATTCTATCTTTTAAATCTGGAGAGATCATATTATAATATGCTCCTAGTACTGTTACTTTTATAGATTCTTCCTTCAATCTTTTTGCTATCATTTCCAATTGATCTGTTGAAACATTTGTTAAATATGGATCTATATCACTAAAACTTTTCCATAATACTAATTGAATATGAGTAAAACCATACCTTTTTATCTCTTGAATAAACTCTTCTAATCTAGCAATTGTAAATTCTCCTAGATCATGAGCCCTTACTCCTATCATTATCTTACTAACCATCCTCCATCTACTGCTAGAATATGTCCATTTACATAGTCTGATGCTTTACTTGCTAAGAATACTACTGCTCCCATTAAATCAAATGGATCTGCCCATCTTTCTGCTGGTATTCTTGATAAGATTTCTGCATTTCTTTTTTCATCTGCTCTTATTGGAGCTGTGTTTGCTGTTTTGATATATCCTGGTGCTATTGCATTGATTTGGATATTTTTGCAAGCTAGTTCATTTGCAAATGCTTTTGTTATTCCTGCTACTGCATGTTTACTTGCTGTGTAAGGTGGAACGAATTTTCCTCCTTGGAATGATAGCATTGATGCGATGTTTATGATTTTTCCTGATCCTTGGTTTACCATTATTTTAGCTGCTTCTTGGCTTAGGTGGTAAACTGAATCGATGTTGATTGCCATCACTGCATCCCAGTCAGAATCTTTGTACTCTAATAGTGGAGCTCTTCTGATTGTTCCTGCATTGTTTACTAATATATCTATTTTTCCATATACTTTAACACACTCTTCAACTGTTGCTGTTACTTGTGCTCTATCTGTTAAGTCAGCTTGGAAGAAATGAACTTTTCTCCCTTGTTTCTCTACTAATTCTCTAGTTTCATCCCATGCTGTATCATAAGTTACTACAAATAAGTCTGCTCCTGCTT
>JADYUE010000080.1 GCA_021531615.1 Fusobacterium varium
GATCTCCTTAGAAAGGAGGTGATCCATCCGCACGTTCCCGTACGGATACCTTGTTACGACTTCACCCCAATCGCTAATCACACCCTCGGAGCATCCCTCCTTGCGGTTAGGCCTGCTACTTCAGGTGCAACCAACTCTCGTGGTGTGACGGGCGGTGTGTACAAGACCCGAGAACGTATTCACCGCAACATAGCTGATTTGCGATTACTAGCGATTCCAACTTCATGTACTCGAGTTGCAGAGTACAATCCGAACTAAGAATAGTTTTATGAGATTAGCTTGCCCTCGCGGGTTAGCGACTCTCTGTACTACCCATTGTAGCACGTGTGTAGCCCAGCGTATAAGGGGCATGATGACTTGACGTCATCCCCACCTTCCTCCTGCTCATCGCAGGCAGTCTCGCATGAGTCCCCAACTTAATGATGGTAACATACGAAAGGGGTTGCGCTCGTTGCGGGACTTAACCCAACATCTCACGACACGAGCTGACGACAGCCATGCACCACCTGTCACCAAGTTCCTCCGAAGAGGCACGAAAACATCTCTGTTAACTTCTTGGGATGTCAAACGCTGGTAAGGTTCCTCGCGTTGCGTCGAATTAAACCACATGCTCCACCGCTTGTGCGGGTCCCCGTCAATTCCTTTGAGTTTCATACTTGCGTACGTACTCCCCAGGCGGATTACTTATCGCGTTAGCTTGGGCGCTGAGGTTCGACCCCCAACACCTAGTAATCATCGTTTACGGCGTGGACTACCAGGGTATCTAATCCTGTTTGCTACCCACGCTTTCGCGCTTTAGCGTCAGTATCTGTCCAGTAGGCTGGCTTCCCCATCGGCATTCCTACAAATATCTACGAATTTCACCTCTACACTTGTAGTTCCGCCTACCTCTCCAGTACTCTAGTTTGGCAGTTTCCAACGCAATACGGAGTTGAGCCCCGCATTTTCACATCAGACTTACCAAACCGCCTAGACGCGCTTTACGCCCAATAAATCCGGATAACGCTTGCGACATACGTATTACCGCGGCTGCTGGCACGTATTTAGCCGTCGCTTCTTCTGTTGGTACCGTCACTTTCTTCTTCCCAACTGAAAGCACTTTACATTCCGAAAAACTTCATCGTGCACACAGAATTGCTGGATCAGACTTTTGGTCCATTGTCCAATATTCCCCACTGCTGCCTCCCGTAGGAGTAAGGGCCGTGTCTCAGTCCCCTTGTGGCCGTTCACCCTCTCAGGCCGGCTACCCATCATCGTCTTGGTGAGCCGTTACCTCACCAACTAACTAATGGGACGCAAAGCTCTCTCGCAGCGCATATAGCTTTCATAATTAAATCATGCGATTCAATCATAATATCCGGTATTAGCGTCCGTTTCCAGACGTTGTCCCAGACTGCAAGGCAAGTTCTTTACGCGTTACTCACCCGTCCGCCACCATCACCCGAAGGATCAAGTAGACTTGCATGTGTTAAGCATTCTGTCAGCGTTCATCCTGAGCCAGGATCAAACTCTTCGTTCAATCTATTTTACTCAGTTGCATAACTGAT
>JADYUE010000081.1 GCA_021531615.1 Fusobacterium varium
AATTATTTAGTGATTTCAGCAACTACTCCAGAAGCTACTGTTCTTCCACCTTCTCTGATTGCGAATCTTAATCCTGTTTCCATTGCGATTGGGTGGATTAATTCTACTCTCATTTCGATGTTATCTCCAGGCATTACCATTTCTACTCCTTCTGGTAATGTGATTGCTCCTGTTATATCTGTTGTTCTGAAATAGAATTGTGGTCTGTATCCTGAGAAGAATGGAGTATGTCTTCCTCCTTCTTCTTTAGTTAGTACATATACTTCTGATCTGAAGTTTGTATGTGGGTGGATTGATCCTGGTTTTGCTAGAACTTGTCCTCTTTCTACATCTTCTTTTTTAGTTCCTCTTAATAGAGCTCCGATGTTGTCTCCTGCTTGTCCTTGATCAAGAAGTTTTCTGAACATTTCTACTCCAGTACAAGTAGTTTTTGTTGTAGGTTTGATTCCAACTATTTCTACTTCTTCTCCTACTTTGATTACTCCTCTTTCTACTCTTCCTGTTACAACTGTTCCTCTTCCTGTAATTGTAAATACGTCTTCTATTGGCATTAGGAATGGTTGATCTACTGCTCTTTCTGGTGTAGGGATGTATTCATCTACTGCATCCATTAGCGCTACGATTTGGTCAACCCATTTTTGTTCTCCATTTAGTGCTCCTAGTGATGATCCTGTTATTACTGGAATGTCATCTCCTGGGAATCCATATTCTGTTAATAGTTCTCTTACTTCCATTTCTACTAGTTCTAGTAATTCTGGATCGTCTACCATGTCAGCTTTGTTTAGGTATACTACGATGTAAGGTACTCCAACTTGTCTTGATAGTAGGATGTGTTCTCTTGTTTGAGGCATTGGTCCATCTGCTGCTGATACAACTAGGATTGCTCCGTCCATTTGAGCTGCTCCTGTGATCATGTTTTTAACGTAGTCAGCATGTCCTGGACAGTCAACGTGTGCATAGTGTCTAGTTTTTGTTTCGTACTCGATGTGAGCTGTGTTGATTGTTATTCCTCTTTCTCTTTCTTCTGGAGCAACGTCAATTTTATCGAAATCTACTTTTTGAGCTAGTCCTAAATCTGATAATACTTTAGAAATAGCAGCTGTTGTAGTTGTTTTTCCGTGGTCAACGTGTCCGATTGTCCCGATGTTTACATGGGGTTT
>JADYUE010000082.1 GCA_021531615.1 Fusobacterium varium
CTGTCACTATATTATATCACAAACTTCTTATCTTTTTTCCTACTAACTAGTTTTTTATATTTTTAGCTTTTTATTAAATTTTATTTTAGATAATATAAAATATTACTTAAATTTTAAAAAAATTATTTCAATAAAATTAAACTATATAAAAGATAAAAATTATTTTAAATAATAAATTTAAAAAAATATAATATAATAATCGCTATTTATCTAAAAAGCGATTATTATATTATTGATTTTATTGACTTTCTTTAGTAGCATTATTTTTTAGCCTATAAAAGCGATTAATTTTTATATAAAAAGCGACTAATTTATGTTATAATATTATTAAATATAAATAAAAAAAGGTGATTTTTTATGGCTACTAAACCACTTGATAATGAAACTATAGAAAAAATTATCTCTTCTATTTTTTTACCACAAGATGTTAGAAATGCTCTTTTAATAGAATTGAATACCGGATTAAGAATTATGGATATAGCTAAATTAAAATTTTCTCAAATTCAATTTGGTATTTTAGAACTAGTGGAACAAAAAACTAAAAAAACTCAAATTACTAAAATTAATATGGATCTTGTTAGATATCTTAATACTAATAAAACTTGGTCTGGAGATTATATGTTTTTAGAAGCTAAAAGAAAAAGAAATGGTATAGAATATTGTGCACCGAAATCTTTTGTTAGATATGTGCAAAATAAATTAAAAATAGTTTGTGAATGTGAACATATTAATCATGAGTTCATTTCAACTCATAGTTTTAGAAAAACTTTTGCAACAAATGCTTTTAATCAAACTAAAGACCTAGTATTTGTTCAAAAATTACTTAATCATTCTTCAGTTTCAATTACTCAAAGATATATAAATGTGGATCAAGAAAGAATAGATAATTTTAGAGAGAAAATTAAAATGGGATTTTAGTGAAATATCCATATATTTTTAATTTTTATGTTATAATATTAATAAATGAGAAAGGAGACTAACTATGAAAAAATTAATTCCTGATGGAATAAGTGATTTTAAAACTTTAATAGAGAACAATTATTATTAT
>JADYUE010000083.1 GCA_021531615.1 Fusobacterium varium
TCTACTAATTCTCTAGTTTCATCCCATGCTGTATCATAAGTTACTACAAATAAGTCTGCTCCTGCTTTAGCTAATGCTGCTACATATGCTTGTCCTAGTCCTGTATTTCCTCCAGTTACAACTGCTACTTTTCCTTCTAATGAGAAGAAGTTCATGTTAAAATTTTCTAATATATTTAATTCTGACATAATTTTTCACTCCTTATTAAATTTAATATTTTCTAAAATTATCTTAAATCATCCATTGCTACATGATCCATATCTGTAAATGTTTGGTTTTCTCCAGCCATTCCCCATATAAATGTATAGTTCTTTGTTCCCACTCCTGAATGAATTGACCATGATGGAGAGATTACTGCTTGTTCATTTCCCATTACTATGTGTCTTGTTTCATTTGGTTCTCCCATTAAATGGAAAACTTTATTGTCATCTGTCATATCAAAGTATAGGTATACTTCCATTCTTCTTTCATGTGTGTGACAAGGCATTGTGTTCCACATATTGTTTGGCTCTAACATTGTCATTCCCATTACTAATTGACATGATTGACATACTGCTGGATGCACATATTGGTATATTGTTCTCTTATTTGAGTTAGCTAGATCTCCTAGATGTACTTTATTAGCCTTTTCTAGATTAATCATAACTGTTGGATAAGTTTTGTGAGCTGGTGATGAGTTAATATAGAATTTAGCTGGATTTTTCTCATCAGCTGAAGTGAACACTAGTTCTTTTGAACCCATTCCAACATATAACCCTTCTCTTGATTTAACTTCATATTCAACTCCATCAATAACTACTTTTCCATCTCCACCGATATTAATTACTCCAAGTTCTCTTCTTTCTAAGAAGTATTCTGATCCTAATTCTTTACATCCTTCTAATTTAAGAGCTTTTTTAACCGGTGTAATTCCTCCAGCAATAACTCTATCTACATGTGAATAAACTAGGTTTACTTCATCTTCTATAAATACTTTTTCTATTAAATAATGTTTTCTTAA
>JADYUE010000084.1 GCA_021531615.1 Fusobacterium varium
TTTGGAGGGAAAATATGGCAAGATATATTTTAAATGAAACAAGCTATTTTGGAATAGGAAGTAGAGCAGAATTAGCAACTGAAGTACAAGCAAGAGGATATAAAAAAGCTCTTTTAGTAAGTGACAAAATATTAGCTAGTTGTGGAGTATTAGATAAAGTAAAAGAAGTATTAGATAAAGCTGAAATAGCTTATGAAGAGTTTACAGAGATAAAACAAAACCCAACAGTTAAAAACTGTAAAGATGGACTAGAAGCTTTCAACAAAGCAGGAGCAGATTTCTTAATAGCAGTAGGAGGAGGATCTGTAATAGATACAGCAAAAGCAGTGGCAATAGTAAAAAATAACCCTGAATTTGCAGATATAAAATCACTAGAAGGAGTAGCACCAACAAAAAATAAATGTGTGCCAATAATTGCCCTTCCAACAACTTGTGGAACAGCAGCAGAAGTAACAATTAACTATGTAATAACATTAGAAGATGAAAATAGAAAAATAGTGTGTGTAGATCCAAAAGATATACCATTAGTAGCAATAGTAGATGCTGAATTAATGTTAACAATGCCAAATAAAACAATAGCAGCAACAGGAATGGATGCTTTAACACATGCAATAGAAGGATATATTACAAAAGGAGCTCATGTAATATCAGATATGTTTGAGCTAAAAGCTATTGAAATGATAGGAAAACACCTAAGAGGAGCAGTAGCAGATAAAAACTTAACAGATATGGAAGGAATGAGTATAGCTCAATATGTAGCAGGAATGGGATTCTCAAATGTAGGACTAGGAATAGTTCACTCAATGGCTCATCCACTAGGAGCAGTATATGATATACCTCACGGAGTAGCAAATGCACTATTACTACCAATAGTAATGGAATTTAATATGTCAGCTTGTATAGATAAATATGGAGATATAGCAAGAGCTATGGGAGTAGATACAACAGGAATGACAAAAGAGGAAGCAGC
>JADYUE010000085.1 GCA_021531615.1 Fusobacterium varium
TCAAAAATACTTTTTAATGCTTCATATTGATTTTGCCCATTTTTCTTCATTGTCGCGATATACCCTCTTACTCTACAATAAATTTCACTTCCTAAATCACTTCTAAATGCTCCTTGAACTTTACTCTTGATCTTCACATTTCTAATTTCTCTTTCAGCATCATTATTGGTAAACAAAGATGAATCTCTTTCTAAAAAGAATGTTAGCACATCTGCATGCCTTGATAATCTTTTAAGAAGATTAAAAGCTTTGCTTCGCTTTTTCTTACCTTTTCCTACTTGAGTATTATCAAATGGATAGTGTATTCTCTCTTCTAAATATCCCTGTTCAACTGCAAACATGTACTTTAGATAAAAATCAAATTCTGTTTTCTCATCTATTTCTACTTCTGAATCAATCATATCCTTTAAGGTAATGAGTATATCTTTTACTTTTGTAGGAAATTTCAGCTCTGTATTTTCCTCTAAAAAGTTAAGTTCTCTTAGTAGATGAGCATTACAAAGTGCATGAGTAACATTAAAACAATCATAAGCATACCAACAGTCATGCGATAAGATTCCATGAAAATTAGGTAATATTCCAGCTTCAACAATTGCTTTTTTTCCTCTATTTTTATGTGAAGTAAGTACTGTTAATTTATCATTTGAAAAAGAATGTATCCAACGTCTAAAACCATTTACTTTAGTTCCAGTTTCATCAGCATGAGCAACTTCTGATTTTGCTAACTGTTCTTTAAAGAAATTTTCTACTTTTTCAAGTTTAGTATGAGCAGTTTTTAGGGTATTGTATATTGTTCCTTCACTTATTTTAAGATTAAAAACATCAATTAAAAGTTCAG
>JADYUE010000086.1 GCA_021531615.1 Fusobacterium varium
TAAATATATTGAGTAAAAGTAAAGTTGTGGACTTAGAAGTCCTATACAATAGAGGCGAACTGGACACGCCTGTAAGAATAAGAGTTGTATAGCAACTAAACTTCTTAAATAAAGTTTTAAACTTTTAGAACCCCGCAACTTTAGTTGTGGGAGGTTCAGAAATGTATTTAGCTATGGTTTATTTACTGATGTATCTCAAAAAACACCTACCCATTTAAAAAATATTTTTGGTAAATTAGCTTACTATTATAGTGGAATAAAGGAACTACCAACTTTTAAAAGTGTAAACATAGAGGTTGAATCTGAAGAGATGAATTATTCTGGAGAAGCTCTTATATTCTTTGTTTTCAATGGAAAAACAGCTGGAAATATCAATATAGCTTACAATAGTGAAATAACTGATGGACTGCTAGATGTAATTATTGTAAAGCCAGGATCAATAATTTCAACTATCTCTTCACTACTTAAATTCTTTAAAGGTGAGCATTTAGAGGAAAGTACAAATTTAATACACTTTAAAACTGCAAATTTAAAAGTTAATTGTAAAGATTTTAACAGTAACAATATTACAACAGATATTGATGGAGAGAAAGGTCCTGATTTTCCTTTAACTATCACTTGTCTTACTAATAGCTTAAATTTAATTTTTTAATAAAAACTTTTTTCAAGTGAAGAGCAATCTCTTCACTTTTTTATTTTTGGCTCTTTGTCAAATAGTGTTGGTGGAAAAAACAAATAAATTTTCAAGTAACTCCAGTGATTTT
>JADYUE010000088.1 GCA_021531615.1 Fusobacterium varium
TTAGTTGATATTGGGATAAAATTTTGCTTTTTATAATATTTATAGGTAATAGGTGAGTAGTTACCAAAAAATAAAAAAAGCTGAATAGATTAACAATTAAACCATCAATCTAAAACAGCTTTTTCTATCAGTTATTATAAATCGTAATCTCTTTTTTCATCAGAATCAATAACTTCTACTTCAATAGGTCCTTGATAAGCAATATCTCCAAATCCTAAAATTAAATAGAAAATAAAACCTAAAAGAGCTAATCCTACTCCAAATAAAAATCCTTTTCCAAAAGCTCTAGCCAAAGCTATATTTATTAAAAAAGCAACAATAACATTTACTCCTGGTATAAAGATGAGGATAAACCACCACCAAGGTTTATTAATTATCTTTGTTATCAGCACATAAATATTATAAAATGGAATTAGTGATTTCCACCCTGCAACACCTGCTTTTTCAAAAATTCTCCACATTCCTATAATAAGTAACACATAAAGTACAAAACTAAGCATAGTCTCCTCCTAAAACTTTGGCTCTTTGTCAAATAGTGTTGGTGGAAAAAACAAATAAATTTTCAAGTAACTCCAGTGATTTT
>JADYUE010000089.1 GCA_021531615.1 Fusobacterium varium
GTGAACTACTCCCACCTATAGAGGTGGGAGCTTCGTAATTACTCATCAGAGTAATTCTAAAGAAGTTTGATAGCTATGCTATCCTTATTCTTGCAGGTGTGTCCACTACACCTCTACTGTATAGGACTTCTAGGTCCACTACATTACTTTTTCTTAGTATATTTAACGCTCCATTTACATCTGCATTAAATATATAACCTTTTGAAGTTTGATATAATCCTCTCTTTATTCTTTTTCCTAAAAAAGAGTAAGTTTGAGGTTTATCAGCTTCAAATTTAGGTAAAATATCCATATCAAAAAAACTTGACTTTGATGTATAGCTTTCTTCTTGCTCTACAAATCTCAAGCTGTATAACTTACATAAGTATTCAAGTTTTTCTCTTAGCTTTCCAAATGGAATATTAACAAAAGTTTGATTATTCGCTTTTCCAATATTACTGTTTCTTTGGAAAGTTTCATTATATCCGCATACTAAAGTACCTATATTATTTTCTAAACAATAGTTTATTATCTTTCTTGCTGTTTTAGACATATAGTCATTTACTTTATTATTGCGAGAACTATATAGATATTTTTGTCT
>JADYUE010000090.1 GCA_021531615.1 Fusobacterium varium
TTTCTTAACTGCATTTCGCTGAGGGATTCTAATATTCACTTCCAAATTACGTCAACTTGATGTTAGGAATAATCTATTTTTACTTTAATTATTAGGATTATAAATTATAGTTTAATTAATTTGGATATAAAATTTTCTACAATAAAAAATACTAAATTATCATTATTAAATAATAGAAAATACTATAAAAACATAATTAGTTAAAAAAAAGAGTTATTAAATATCAGTTAATAAAAAAATAAATAAAAAATAAAAGATAGAAAAATGCAAATGTAAAATTGAAGATTTACTTTTATTTTTTAATATGTAATAATTAAGTTGTAAATTAATATATATCTTTATAGCAAAGATAAAAATATATAAAGGAGGATTTATAACTATGGATCAATTAGAACAGTTTTCAATGAATTTCTTCTCATTAGAAGGAAAAGTAGCAGTTGTAACTGGAGGAAATACAGGACTAGGGCAAGCATATGTAGTAGCTTTAGCTAAAGCAGGTGCAGACTTATTCGTAGTAACTTATGATACAGCATGGGATGAAACTAGAGAATTAGTAGAAAAACAAGGAAGAAAAATTC
>JADYUE010000091.1 GCA_021531615.1 Fusobacterium varium
TCATATAAATTCCCCCAAAATATTTTATTTACCTTTGAGCTCCTAAGGTACTTCTATTATAGCTTAGAGTAATTTTTTTTTACAGTGACAAGGTGTGAAAAGGAGTGAAAGAAAAAGAGGATTTTTAATTTTTTTTGACAAATAGTTTCTGTCGATGCTATAATACTATTATGGAATATCAATTCCAAAACCTATTTTTTAAAAAAATAACAGGTTAAAAATTAATAACTCCTTATATTTACTAGGACAAATGCTCGTTAAATTACACTTTTTAAGAAAAATTTGTACGAGAAAAAGGGAAGAAAAAAGAAATAGTACTGATTACTGAAACAAGTGATTAAAAAATGCTCCTTAAATTTTAAAGTTAAAAATACCTTTAATTCTGATAAAATCAAAAACAAGGGTATAAGGAGCTGACCATCTAAAACAAGGTTTAAAACAGCAGCTGCTTCTATATAACTAGCAGCACCTTTTACTCGTATAAGGAGCCGACCATCTAAAATAAGGTTTATAACAAAAAAAGCACGATTAATTCGTGCTTTTTGCTTTTCTATTAAATATTAATCTTCC
>JADYUE010000092.1 GCA_021531615.1 Fusobacterium varium
TTTTATCATAGAAAGCTATTTAAAGCATTTATTATTTTAATTTACAGACTTTTTTTCACATTCTCGAAGTTCTTAAAGAACTAAAAGATAAAATTGCTTCTATCTTAAAAGAAAACAATGCTTCATTTGAATTTTCAGCTGGTTACCCAGAATGGAAATTTAGAGCTGAATCTAAATTGAGAGAAAAGGCTTTAGAAGTTTACAAGAAACTTTATAATGAAGATATGAAAGTTGAAGTTATTCATGCTGGACTTGAATGTGGAGCTATCTCACAAAACTATCCTGATATAGACTTTATCAGTGTTGGACCAAATTTAAGAGATGTACATACTCCTAGTGAATATCTTGAAATAGACTCTACTGAGAGAGTTTATAACTACGTTGTTGAACTTATCAACTCACTAAACTAATCTACTAAGCTACACTTTATAGCTATAAGGTGTAGCTTTTTTATTATATGTTTATTATAAACTATAATTTATCTAGCTAAGCTAGGTTCTCTAATATATCGTTAGTTTTACAGCAAAGTACCTT
>JADYUE010000093.1 GCA_021531615.1 Fusobacterium varium
TGAACCATTCCTCCATATTCAGCTACACCATTTTTATTGTGATCTCTATTTGTATACCACCATTCATGGTAAGCCTTTAATTTTGGATACATCTCTTTTAAAAACTCTTTATCTCCACTTACTTTGTAAACTTCCCATACTGCCCAAGTTGCTAAAGCTGGTTTAGAGTTTCTCTCGTTCCAGTTTCCACCATCTCCATCTCTCTCCTCATCAGCATTGTAGAATATTGCATCTATAATAGCCCCCTTATCTTGAGGTCTAATCTTATCATCTTCTTGAATTTGATAATCAAATAATGCTCTTATATTGTTTTTAGCCAGTTCTTCATTAAAGTATACAGTAGCTACTGCTTGTTTCCAAGAGTCCCATGCCCAGAAACCATTAAACCATTTATAGCTTACAGAAGGTGTTACCCCATCATGTTTTATTGCTCCAGCACTACTTCTCCAGTTAGTTGTTAAAGTTTCAATAGCTTTTACTGCAATTTTATTGTATCTTTCACCAGATTTGTCAATAGCTCTATTTAAGTATCC
>JADYUE010000094.1 GCA_021531615.1 Fusobacterium varium
AAATACTCCAAGGGTTATATACTTTTGTATCTCCAAATCTATATCCATTATACCAAGAGTGAACTTCTTCTAATTTAGAATCTATTTCATAATATTTTAAAGCCTCTTTTGTCTCTTTCTCTAAAAAACCAAAATACTCATCATACTCTTTATTTAAAATACTACGCTCTTTTAAGTTATTTAAATCAGAAAATATACCAGCTCTGACAACCCTTATTATTCCTGTAATTACTCCCATTTGAAGAACTGTATTATCTTTTAATACAGAACCATATAATCCACTAAAAAAATTTTTAGCTTCTCTATAATAACCATATCTATATGCAGATACTAAAGGAGTATCATACTCATCTATTAAAACTATTACTTTCTTTTGATAATATTTTTGTAAGAAAATAGCTAAATTTAACAAAGCTTTTCTTAAATTATTATCATTTTTTTCTAACCAAATATTGTTAAATTCTATCAATTCATTTTCA
>JADYUE010000095.1 GCA_021531615.1 Fusobacterium varium
ATTTTTCCCCAATTTCTTAATGCTGATGTCCATTTTTTAGTCGCTTCAAAAGTTGCTAAATACAAAGTCTTTAATAGTGCTGTATCGCTTGGAAAAACACTTCTTTGGCTATTTAAACGACGATATACACTGTTTAAACTTTCTATAGCATTAGTTGTATAAATTACCTTTCTTACCTCCATTGAAAATTTAAAAATTGGACTTATTGCATCCCAGTTCTTACTCCAACTTTTCATTGAGTTTGGATATACTTTTTCCCATTTTTCCGTAACATATTCTAAGTTTTTAAGTGCTATTTGTTCTGATGGAGCTTGATAAATACTCTTTAAATCTTCTGCAAATTCCTTTTTATCTTTGTAATTAACATATTTTAAAGTGTTACGTACTTGATGTACTATACAACGTTGATATTCAGTCTTTGGAAAAGCTACAGAGATAGCTTCTTTCATTCCAGATAATCCATCTGCACAAAGAA
>JADYUE010000096.1 GCA_021531615.1 Fusobacterium varium
TGATTTTAATTTCAGGAATATCAAAAACCTGACGAGTTTTAACTTCCTCTACTTTAACATCTTTTAAGTTAGCAGCAGAATGAGGGCAAATCTCATTAGGAAGTTCAACAACAAAATCAGGATTATCAACTTTTTTAAGAGTAGAACCTTTATGACAGATTTGCCCGCCTGATGCTTTACCACTTTTCTTTCTCAACGATCTGTTTTTATCTTTTTTTTTACCAAATTTATCAGAAGATGGTGGAAAACTGCTATTAGAACTGTTCATTCCAAGTCTAGCTTTAAGCATAGCATTTTCCCTTTTTAATTGTTCGTTTTCGATTTTTAACTTTTCAATTTCTTTTCTAAGTTTGGTGATTTCAAGTAACAAATCTTCAATTTTAATTTCCATAAAAGTTCACCCCCTCTTTTCAAATTTTACTTTGATATTGTAGCATATTTTTTGA
>JADYUE010000097.1 GCA_021531615.1 Fusobacterium varium
CAACTTGCTCAGAAATTTGGCGCGTAGTCATTCCTTTAGCATACATAGAAATTATCTTATCTTCTATATCAGAAATATCTTTTTGACGCTTTTTTACAATTTGTGGTTCAAAAGTTCCTTCCCTATCTTGAGGGATTTCAATTTCAGTATCACCATATTTACTAAGAATGATTTTTCTTTTTCTACCATTACGAGCATTAGTAGATTCAGAACGTTCATAAGGCTCATACCCAAGATGTTGAGTCATTTCAGCTTCAAGCATTTCTTGAATAGTTCCCCCAAGCAAGTCTTTTAAAGCATCCTGTATATCTTCAGCAGTTTTAATATCGTATTCATTAATTAAAGCATTGATAATATTTCTTTTTCCATCAGTAAGATTAATTCCATTTTTTCTTTTTCTTTCCATAAAAATAGCCTCCTATGAATTTAATTTTATCAT
>JADYUE010000098.1 GCA_021531615.1 Fusobacterium varium
TCTTTGGAAAAGCTACAGAGATAGCTTCTTTCATTCCAGATAATCCATCTGCACAAAGAATTAAAATATCTTTAACTCCTCTATTTTTTAAGTTATTAAATACTCCTAGCCAATATTTACTACTTTCATTTTCCCCAATTTCAATAGTTAAAACATCTTTTTTACCTTCTTCATTAATGCCAAGAATTATATATGCAGCTTTTTTCTTGATTATTCCATTATCTCTCACTGAAAAATGAATTGCATCAACAAATACAATTGGATAAATGCTAGAAAGCGGTCTTTGTTGCCATTCTTCAATTTTAGGAAGTAATTTATCAGTAATATTAGAAACTAGTCCTTCACTTACTTCAAAGCCATAAATATCTTCAACTTGCTCAGAAATTTGGCGCGTAGTCATTCCTTTAGCATACATAGAAATTATCT
>JADYUE010000099.1 GCA_021531615.1 Fusobacterium varium
GAAATTAACAAATATTAGAAATAACTATCTTCATCAAGTTACAACAAGTATAGTGAAAACCAAACCATACAGAATTGTAATAGAGGATTTGAATGTTTCTGGAATGATGAAAAATAAACATCTATCTGATTCAGTAAGAAAACAATGTTTTTACAAATTCAGACAATATATGACTTATAAAACAGAACTAAATGGAATTGAATTAGTAATAGCAGATAGATTTTATCCATCATCAAAAACTTGTAGTATTTGTGGTTCTATCAAATATGATTTGAAATTGAAAGATAGAATTTACAAGTGTTCACATTGTGGAGTAGTAATTGATAGAGATTATAATGCTTCACTAAATTTATCTATGTATAAATTAGCATAATTTCACAAACAAGAAAATGCTAATGTGTAGGACGCGTTGTATCCGA
>JADYUE010000100.1 GCA_021531615.1 Fusobacterium varium
GTCAACATCTTTTTTTATTTTTTTAGAATATTTTTTCTATTTTATCAACTAACCTTTGATTTTATTAGGATCACAAGTAATAAATTTTTTAAAAAAATTATATTTTTTCATTTTATAATAAAATAATTAACATAAAAACTTTTTATTTTTTTATTACTTCTTTAGTTTTATATTTCTAATTTAATATAAAAATTAATTTTACTCTTTTTATACCAAATATATTTTAAATATTCCTTGGATAAAAAAATATTAAAAAACAAATTAAATTTATTTATTTTTTATGTATATCATCAAAAATAAAGGTTTACAAAATTCCAAAAAATAAAAAAAAGCTTGGCGAGTTCCTATCCTCCCAGGAGGCTTACCTCCAAGTACTTTCAGC
>JADYUE010000101.1 GCA_021531615.1 Fusobacterium varium
TTTTATCTTAAAACTCCAAGAAGACTCCCTCCTCTTTAGGTGGGAGATGAATTGGAGTCAACCTCTTTTTTCAAGCTTAAATATATGATATAATTGAGCATATGAAAAGGAGGTGATTTTGCTATGTATCTTACAGTTAAACAACAACTTAAACATCTTTCTAAAGAAGAATATCTTTCTCTTAGAGAACTTTCCCATACTGCTAAGAATCTATATAATCAAGCTGTATATAATATTAGGCAATACTACTTTCAAGAGAATAAATATCTTAATTATCAAAAGAATAATTCTCTTTTAAAAAATAGTGAGAACTATAAAACTCTTAATTCTAATATGTCACAACAGATTCTTAAAGAAGTTGATGGTTCTTTTAAGTCTT
>JADYUE010000102.1 GCA_021531615.1 Fusobacterium varium
TTCTTGCTGTTTTAGACATATAGTCATTTACTTTATTATTGCGAGAACTATATAGATATTTTTGTCTTAAAGTTGGTTTTTTGCCATACTTTTGTTTATCTTTAATACTTTGAAGACGAGCATTTTCTTTATTAAACCATTGATTAATAGATTTTAATTTTTTTCCATCTATTATGAAAGATCTACCTTTACTTGTAACACAAGTTGCAAGATTATTAATTCCAAAATCGATAGCTAGTGCATGGTTTTTATCTAAATTTCTTTGTTCTTCTTCTACTTCATAAGTATATTGAACTTCAAAGAACCTAGCGTTAAATTTAGGAATAATTCTAATCTCTTTAATCTTTTTATCAAGTAAAATAGGTGGAATTTTAATTG
>JADYUE010000103.1 GCA_021531615.1 Fusobacterium varium
TATGCTTAAAGCTAGACTTGGAATGAATAGTTCTAATAGCAGTTTTCCTCCATCTTCTGATAAATTTAGTAAAAAAAAGATAAAAACAGATCGTTGAGAAAGAAAAGTGGCAAAGCATCAGGTGGGTAAATCGGTCATAAAGGTTCTACTCTTGAAAAAGTTGATAATCCTGATTTTATTGTTGAACTTCCTAATGATATTTGCCCTCATTGTGCTGCTAATTTAAAAGATGTTAAAGTAGAGGAAGTTAAAACTCGTCAAGTTTTTGATATTCCTGAAATTAAAATTAATGTTACTGAATATCAGGCGCATTTAAAAACTTGTCCACATTGCAATAAAAAATCAATATCTGAATTTCCTGAAAATGTTACCCATA
>JADYUE010000104.1 GCA_021531615.1 Fusobacterium varium
CTAAGCTATAATAGAAGTACCTTAGGAGCTCAAAGGTAAATAAAATATTTTGGGGGAATTTATATGACAAAATCAAACACAGTTTTGGCAACTATTGTCAAAGAGAAGGCTAGAGTGGAAAACTCTATTGAAAGAGAAGGGGCAATCAAGAAAAATGTGGAGAACACAGAGGCAGTTTTAGAACATATTGCAGAGCTTGTAGAGGCAAATACTCCACTACCTGAGGACTCTAACTTTGCATCTTATGAAGAGTGGGAAAACTTCCTAAATAAGAGATTAAAAGCTTTCAATAGCTCACTTGAGACAATTGCTAAACAAAAAGATCTACTTTCTGCTTATGAATACTATATAACTAATAATCCAGTTGTATA
>JADYUE010000105.1 GCA_021531615.1 Fusobacterium varium
TCAGTGGTAAGGACATCAGATTTTCACTCTGGAAACAGGGGTTCGATTCCCCTACGGGGTACCACTAAAACTTAATAATCGGTGAGGTTCCCGAGTGGCCAAAGGGATCAGACTGTAAATCTGACGGCTCTGCCTTCGAAGGTTCGAATCCTTCCCTCACCACCATTTATTACTACACAGGAATGCTAAAGCACAACGTGTGGATTTTTTTTTAATAAGTAAGTAAAATTGTAAAAAATAACATTTAAGAATTATCTTTGGAGGTATCTAAAAAATGGCTAAAGAAAAATTTGAAAGAAGTAAACCCCATGTAAACATCGGGACAATCGGACACGTTGACCACGGAAAAACAACTACAACAGCTGCTA
>JADYUE010000106.1 GCA_021531615.1 Fusobacterium varium
ACATATAGTCATTTACTTTATTATTGCGAGAACTATATAGATATTTTTGTCTTAAAGTTGGTTTTTTACCATACTTTTGCTTATCTTTAATACTTTGAAGACGAGCATTTTCTTTATTAAACCATTGATTAATAGACTTTAATTTTTTTCCATCTATTATGAAAGATTTACCTTTACTTGTAACGCAAGTTGCAAGATTATTAATTCCAAAATCAATAGCTAGTGCATGGTTTTTATCTAAATTTCTTTGTTCTTCCTGTACTTCATAAGTATACTGAATTTCAAAGAACCTAGCATTAAATTTAGGAATAATTCTAATCTCTTTAATCTTTTTATCAAGTAAAATAGGTGGAATTTTAATTG
>JADYUE010000107.1 GCA_021531615.1 Fusobacterium varium
TTTTTTTGAAAAAAAGTAAAAAAGGTGTTAATACATTTAAGTACCAACACCAAAAATTATACACCCGAAAAACAAAGAGATGAGGTTCTTGGCAGGCCTCATCTCTTTTTGCTTTAGCTAATTGTTATTTTAGTCTATATAAAAACTATAATTTATCTAGCTAAGCTTAGCTTTCTAGCACATCATTAGGTTTTGACAAAGTACCTTTGTTATTTGCGAGTATTAGCCAAGCTAAGTTATCTATATTTCTTTTTTAACATCAAGTTGTCTTCATGTCAGTGAATAAAGAATCCCTAAGCTCATTCCGTTGAAAATGCAAAACTCACTCGCAAGCTCGCTCAAACACGTTGCATTTTCTTAACT
>JADYUE010000108.1 GCA_021531615.1 Fusobacterium varium
AAGACTCCCTCCTCTTTAGGTGGGAGATGAATTGGAGTCAACCTCTTTTTTCAAGCTTAAATATATGGTATAATTAAGCATAGGAAAAGGAGGTGATTTTGCTATGTATCTTACAGTTAAACAACAACTTAAACATCTGTCTAAAGAAGAATATCTTTCTCTTAGAGAACTTTCTCATACTGCTAAGAATCTATATAATCAAGCTGTGTATAATATTAGACAGTACTACTTTCAAGAGAATAAGTATCTTAATTATCAAAAGAATAATTCTCTTTTAAAAAATAGTGAAAATTATAAAACTCTTAATTCTAATATGTCACAACAGATTCTTAAAGAAGTTGATGGTTCTTTTAAGTCTT
>JADYUE010000109.1 GCA_021531615.1 Fusobacterium varium
AAGGTTTATAACAAAAAAAGCACGATTAATTCGTGCTTTTTGCTTTTCTATTAAATATTAATCTTCCAACATACAAACCAAGCTTTTACTGTATATCCTTATAGCTCTTCCATTTACCCTTCTAACCATTATCACATCATCATTAATCAAATTGTATATAGTATTTGTATGGACATTAAAATATTTAGCTACCTCTTTCACTGTTGTCCACTCTCCAAGAACTGCTATTATATCATCTAAAATCTCCCTATCAGATTCAGAAAGCCCCTTTATAACCTTCAAAATATAGCTTTCAACCTCTTTTTTTGCCTCTATAAATTTTGC
>JADYUE010000110.1 GCA_021531615.1 Fusobacterium varium
TTAAATTTAGGAATAATTCTAATCTCTTTAATCTTTTTATCAAGTAAAATAGGTGGAATTTTAATTGAAATCTTTTTATGCTTCTTTTTAAAAGAATTAGAGTATGGAATTACAAGAGTATCTTCATTAAGTCTAACAAAACCAATAACAAGAGTAGTAGAACTGTTCTTAGGAAGATAACTAGGAAGTTTAATTTTCTCTTTATACTCTCCTTTATTTTTCTTTTTTAGAAGACTAAAAAAAGACTTAAAAGAACCATCAACTTCTTTAAGAATCTGTTGTGACATATTAGAATTAAGAGTTTTATA
>JADYUE010000111.1 GCA_021531615.1 Fusobacterium varium
TTTTTTTGAAAAAAAGTAAAAAAGGTGTTAATACATTTAAGTACCAACACCAAAAATTATACACCCAAACAAAATAGTATTTTAGCAGGAGCTGTTGTAATTTATTTACTCAGCTCTTTTTCTATTTAACTATTATTATATAACTAAGCTCAGTTATCTAGCTCATCGCTAGGTTTTAACAAAGTATCTTTGCATTAGCGATTACTAGTCAAGTTAATTTATCAAAACTAAGATTTTAAATATCAGCTAAATTCCATGTCAAAGAATAAAGAGAGAGTAAAACTCATCTGACTAAAATT
>JADYUE010000112.1 GCA_021531615.1 Fusobacterium varium
CAGCCATTTGAGCTAGATCTATTTTTTCAGCATATAGGAAAGAGTTCAGATCAACAGATTCTTGGTTAATAGAATATCCTACTAATTTACTATTTTTATCTTTATTTTCAAATACTTTTACCCCTATATCATCTTTTCCATACCCTTCAACATCAAATCTAACTGCATTATCCATTCCACTTTCCCATGCTGCTGCAAGGATAATCTCTTCTGGTGAATTGTTAAATCTATGAACCATTCCTCCATATTCAGCTACACCATTTTTATTGTGATCTCTATTTGTATACCACCATTCAT
>JADYUE010000113.1 GCA_021531615.1 Fusobacterium varium
CTTGGTTTACCATTATTTTAGCTGCTTCTTGGCTTAGGTGGTAAACTGAATCGATGTTGATTGCCATTACTGCATCCCAGTCAGAATCTTTGTATTCTAATAGTGGAGCTCTTCTGATTGTTCCTGCATTGTTTACTAATATATCTAGTTTTCCATATACTTTTACACATTCTTCTATTGTTGCTGTTACTTGTGCTCTATCTGTTAAGTCAGCTTGGAAGAAGTGAATTTTTCTTCCTTGTTTTTCTACTAATTCTCTAGTTTCATCCCATGCTGTATCATAAGTTACTAC
>JADYUE010000114.1 GCA_021531615.1 Fusobacterium varium
TTACACCAATTTATTGTTTGTTGATTTTTATCATCTTTCTCTATTCTGTTGCTAATGTCCTTTTTTTGTCATGTCCTTTTCTCTCGTGGACAAGATTTATAATACCACAAAATATATTTTTCGTCAATAACTTTTTTTATTTTTTTATAATTTTTTTCTATATCTACTAAAACTATAATTTATCGTTCTAATTTGCATTAACAAAACTTATATCTTTTAACATCAAGTTGTCTCCATGTCAGTGAATAAAGAATCCCTATGGCTCATTCCGTTGAAAATGC
>JADYUE010000115.1 GCA_021531615.1 Fusobacterium varium
ACTTTTTTCTCTAAAATAACTGTTTCTGACAATGGCGTTGGAATGAATGTAGAAAAATATAGAGAAAATAGTTTAGGGTTAATGATAGTAGAAAGATTAGTTACAGATAAGTTAGGTGGATCTTTTGAAATAAAGAGTAAACTTAATGAAGGAACAACAGTTGAGTTTGAAATAAAAAATAAATAATTGATGAATACACAAAGAAGTGTATTTGGAAAGGCAACGAAGCCAAAGAGATAGGTTATCCTATTTTCTTTGGCTTTTTTTATTAAATT
>JADYUE010000116.1 GCA_021531615.1 Fusobacterium varium
TACCAAATTTATCAGAAGATGGAGGAAAACTGCTATTAGAACTATTCATTCCAAGTCTAGCTTTAAGAGTAGCATTTTCTGCTTTTAATTTTTTATTCTCTTTTTCAAGTTCTTCAATTCTAGCTAAAGCTTTAGATAACTGAAGTTTAAGTTCAGCAATTTCACGTAACAAATCTTCAACTTTAATTTCCATAAAAGTTCACCCCCCTCTTTTCAAATTTTACTTTGATATTGTAGCATATTTTTTGACACAAAAAAAGACCCAAGCCC
>JADYUE010000117.1 GCA_021531615.1 Fusobacterium varium
AAAGAGCTGCTAGAACTGGTAGAAATCCTCAAACTGGAGAAGAAATGACTATCGAAGCTAAAAAAGTTGTTAAATTCAAACCTGGAAAAGGATTATCTGAAGCTGTAAATAAATAGTGAGAGTTTAAATAAAACTAATAAGAAAAAATATTTTAATAGGAGCTGTTGTAAAATCAATGATATATTATTGATTTACTCAGCTCTTTTTATTGGCTCTTTGTCAAATAGTGTTGGTGGAAAAAACAAATAAATTTTCAAGTAACTCCAGTGA
>JADYUE010000118.1 GCA_021531615.1 Fusobacterium varium
TGATTTTAATTTCAGGAATATCAAAAACCTGACGAGTTTTAACTTCCTCTACTTTAACATCTTTTAAATTAGCAGCACAATGAGGGCAAATCTCATTAGGAAGTTCAACAACAAAATCAGGATTATCAACTTTTTCAAGAGTAGAACCTTTATGACCGATTTGCCCGCCTGATGCTTTGTTACTTTTCTTTCTTAATGATTTGTTTTTATCTTTTTTTTTACCAAATTTATCAGAAGATGGAGGAAAACTGCTATTAGAACTATTCAT
>JADYUE010000119.1 GCA_021531615.1 Fusobacterium varium
GAGGGTGTGAACTTATTTCTGTAAATTAGTACTTTCTATGATAAAATTTATTTATTTAAAAGTTTAGTAATAATCACTAATTAATTTAATATACTAGATATTTTTTTCTATGTCAAGGGCACTCTCTTAAGAGAGTGTTCTTTTCATATAAGTTCAAGTTTTAAGATAAACGTTCTTCAAACATTATTTGAAGTTCTCCATAAATTTTTCCCCAATTTCTTAATGCTGATGTCCATTTTTTAGTCGCTTCAAAAGTTGCTA
>JADYUE010000120.1 GCA_021531615.1 Fusobacterium varium
ATCACTGGAGTTACTTGAAAATTTATTTGTTTTTTCCACCAACACTATTTGACAAAGAGCCTTTTTAAAGAGAAAATATGTTTTTATATTTTTTTAATTGTTTTTGACATAAAAAAAGAGGATGACTTTATGTCATCCTCAATATTTATTTTGATTTTTTTGGTTATCAAATCAATTATTTAGTGATTTCAGCAACTACTCCAGAAGCTACTGTTCTTCCACCTTCTCTGATTGCGAATC
>JADYUE010000121.1 GCA_021531615.1 Fusobacterium varium
CTCAGCTGGATAGAGCAACGCCCTTCTAAGGCGTGGGTCAGGGGTTCGAATCCCTTCAGACACGCCATTAAAAATTAATCAACTGGATCCATAGCTCAGTTGGTTAGAGCACTCGGCTCATAACCGAGTGGTCGCTGGTTCGACTCCAGCTGGATCCACCATATTTGCCCCGTTCGTTCAGTGGTAAGGACATCAGATTTTCACTCTGGAAACAGGGGTTCGATTCCCCT
>JADYUE010000122.1 GCA_021531615.1 Fusobacterium varium
TCAGTGGTAAGGACATCAGATTTTCACTCTGGAAACAGGGGTTCGATTCCCCTACGGGGTACCACTATGGAAGGTTACCCTAATTGGTAAGGAACCGGTCTTGAAAACCGGCGTCGCAAGACTTCAGAGTTCGAATCTCTGACCTTCCGCCAGTTTCTTAAAATGCCCAGATAGCTCAGTCGGTAGAGCAGGGGACTGAAAATCCCCGTGTCGGTGGTTCGATTCCGCC
>JADYUE010000123.1 GCA_021531615.1 Fusobacterium varium
GCGGGATCGAACCGCTGACCTACGCAGTGCAAGTGCGTCGCTCTCCCAAACTGAGCTATATCCCCATATGGTGCGTTTGAGTGGACTCGAACCACCGACCTCACGCTTATCAGGCGTGTGCTCTAACCAGCTGAGCTACAAACGCATTCTTATTGATAATGTAGAACATTACCAATAGAACAGAGAAAGAGATTTGATCTCCTTAGAAAGGAGGTGATCCATC
>JADYUE010000124.1 GCA_021531615.1 Fusobacterium varium
CAGTTGGTTAGAGCGCCTGCCTGTCACGCAGGAGGTCGCGAGTTCGACCCTCGTCGCTCCCGCCATTTAAAAAATCAAGCATACTAAAAAGTATGTTTTTTTTATTTTTTGAAGAAATAGTTCTATATTGTTAATGAAGTATGTTATAATATTTAATGGCTCTTTGTCAAATAGTGTTGGTGGAAAAAACAAATAAATTTTCAAGTAACTCCAGTGATTTTC